>JAZRGB010000053.1:0-21285 GCA_045643965.1 Candidatus Enterousia sp.
AACTTCAATAGTGATAATATACAATTCATTGTGTAAAATTTTGTACAAAAAGTGCATCAGTGTAATCTTGTAATTTGTCTAATGTCATGTATATATCTGTTTCTATACTGTTTTTTGTAATCAGTCTGTAATAAAAGCATGTTCTGTTTTGACCGATACGGTGTATTCTTTTTATACTTTGCTGGAATAGTTCAGACCATTGCACCGGTGAATAGTAGATAATACGGTTGTATTTCTGTAAATTTAGACCTAATGCACCAGACTGATATTGAACCAGCACAACCGCATGATCAGATTTATTATATGCTTCAAGATCTTTTCTGGATCCGTTTACAACCGATACCATACGGCCACATTTACCGCAAATACTCAATAACTGATTTAGTTCATCATTGAAGTTATAGAACACTACAAAACCATCAAGTGTAGAATTCAAAAGATCTTCAAACGCTTGTAACTTATATTGGTTATACGCACCACATATTTTACGAAGGTATAATAGTTCAGTTAATGCGGTATCAGCCACAAGTTCAGTACCATCAACTTCTACCAACTTATTCTTACGCAGTACATCATATTCTTTTGGTTTCTTCACATATACCGGTATAGTTACCTGATCCGGTAATGTCAATACATCTTCAGTTTTGAGAAAATCACAACCCATTGTACGCATTTTCTTTTTCAGATGATTTACGTTTTTATAACCATTGATCACCCGGTGTTTTCTTTTATCATTCCAGCCGTTTTGAACTAAATCAAAATCTACGTACATATTATAAAACGCACTTTCAGATACATCATAACCAAGTAGTTTAAGTTGTGGTAGTATGTTTTCATACTTACCACCACAAATAGTACCGGATAACAATATAATATGCTTATAACTCATATTAAGTATGAATTCAGTGCGTTTAGCACGTTCATTTGTTAATAAACCACTTTCATCACACAAAAGCGTATCTACTTCTTTTAATTCATTACGTCTGAATACAACATCATAATTGATCACACCAACAACTGCATCATGTGCATCAAGATACTTTTGTATGTTTTTTGGTTTCGTTAGATCGTAAACCGTATAATCAGATGCATAATATGTAGTGAAGTGTTCGATCCAGTCTGATAGTTTCGATTTTTGACATATAACCAAATTACGTTGTGTGTTTAGCTGGTACAGTTTTTCAGCACCAGTAAACGTTTTACCAAGTCCGCAGTCATGGAAAAACGCAACGTTATCAAAATCGTATAAGCGGTTCAACGCTTCAGTTTGGTGTTCATAAAAAGTAATCATACTGGTATTATACACCTAAAGATATAATATGTATATATTGCACAACACATACCGTGAAAATTTGTTATACACCTTTTTATACTACATGGTATAATGATTATAGGCATTTTGTAAGTTCTTTTATTCCTACTCTTTACGGCCGGTGGTCTTTATTCCTTTCACCACCGGTCATTTTTATTGAATTCATACATCAAAAGAAGTATAATATACTATAGTGAGGTGACATAACATGATTTCTAATCTTAAAAAAGTACGAACAGAAAAAGGTATATCGCAGTCTGAACTTTCTAAACGTTCAGGTGTTAATTTTCGTATGCTTCAGCATTATGAACAGGGTGTAAAGAATATTGACGGTGCTAAAATTGAAACACTTGCGAACATTGCACGTGTTCTTAATTGTGGTATTTCTGAAATTCTGGATCACCCGGAAAAAGTAAACGGTGTTCACATCTAGTGGTATAGTGTAATTGGTAACACAACGGTTTTTGGTATCGTTATTTGTGGGTTCAAGTCCTACTACCACCGCCACGTGTGAACAGTGTTATCACATCAACCCATAGTAATGTGAATGATAGAAGTAACGCAACATCATCACAACCAGTTTCCCACAGTTCACACGAAAAAGAAGAACCACCCGGTATAGGGTGGTTTTTCTCATTGTTGCTTTAGATCATCTATAATGAAATGTGCTATTGCAATAAACGCAAGGATCATAACCGAAACAAACAGTACGGTATCACTGGTTAGAATATCAAGTAACATATGCATCACACACCTTCTTTGATAATAATGTTGTTAATCAGATTAACCACAATACCGGTAACTTCATAGTTTTTATACGTTCTGTAATCTTTACTAGTTAAGAATTCATATACCATACCAGAAAACATACATGTTTTTTCATCAGTATAGATATTGATCGTTTGTCTAGCATCTAGGATATTCAGAAAATCTTCTACTCTAGCCTTAATAATAGTTGTCATGGTTAACACCAGCCTTTCATGTGAATAATTCTTCAAAAACACGTTGCACTTTAATTACATCTTCTGGTTGATCGAATGATTTTATTATTTCCATATAATTATTATCATCTTCACCAACCAGTTCAACCCAAACACATCTTTGATTTTTCTTCAGTTCGTTAAAACGCTTGTTTGCTTCTTTATCAGTTAAATCACATTCTGCAACGCTTTCTTGATTTAACATCTGATACCTAACACGCATTATCAACACCTACCTTTACTTAATTTAGAAGTGGTGGTTAGCTTTTATGGATCAACTAACCAGAACCAGTTGTGTTAAATATTGTTTGCATGTTGTACATTTTCAATACGTACTTCTATTTCTTCACGATCATAACCCTGTTTGATAAACCATTTTTCAAATCTTTCCATCAATTCAACATCATCATTACCAATAAAACCTTTTATTTTTCTTCCAACACGGCCGTATTCAGGGTGTTGTTCCATTTTATAAACTTCTAATCTGTATGTATAGTGTTTCATCATTCTGTACCGCCTTTCTTTATTGTGATTTCATTATACACCTAAAGATGTATAAAGTAAATAATTTATTTCCGCACAAATAGCAAAATAGAAATACTATTTATGCGGAAACGGAAAATTAACCTATTCTACGCCAGATATAAACAACCTGATACGGCTGAACACGGCCGATAGTAGCAGGTGTACCTGTAAATGGGTGGTTGTGTGGTTGACCGAAAATAGAACCAGCAGTAGCACGAATACCTTTAGTATACAGTTGACCACCTACATTGAAATTAAACGCACTTACACCGGAACCACTTTGTGCAGATGCAACATCTGCGTTTTCATAGTGTGTATGATCAGGAATTTCAGAAAGTGCTAAAGTGTGGTTTCCAACAACACCAGCAGGTGTATATGTGGATCCTTTTGAACCGCCTGTTTTGTTAACCGCATTAAAATCTGCATCAGAACTATCATAACCAACCAGAACTTTACCAACTGCGTAACGTTCCCACGTACCACCAAACAGGATAGTAGGGTTGTTGTTGCTGGTTGAATAGTAAATAGATCCAATAGGCCAAACACTATTAAGAATACCAGATACCGCTGAATTAATAGCATTAGTAATCTTTTCTTCAATAGTTGGTGTAGCTTTTGATTTATCATCATTAAATCCGTAAGACATATGTTAAACCCCCTCATTATTATTTTCTTCAGTATTATTGTTATTCATATTAAGTAACTGTACAGGTGGATCAGGTATATCAGGATCCTTTCTATAGGTAATACTACTATCACCCTGTTCAGACCAGAAGTTATTCGTTCCCAGTTCGGTGTCTGCGGTTATCGGTGTGAATGTGAAGGTGTCGGTCGCGTCGAGTGCTATTGTGACGTTTCCTGTCGGTTCTACTGTGTCGCTTCCGTTATTGACGTATAAATATCCATTATTACGGAGTGCAATAGTATTTGCATTTGACGAAATACCGTTATAACGAATAGGTGAATAATTGTCGCAGATGCCGTCGAAAATTGCGCTATTTGCTGGAAGTTTTAATCCGTCCGCCGATAAATCGACATACCAGCACCACATTTGACCGCCGATAACACCACCCGACCAAGTAAGATTATCAAGCGTAAAGCCTTTGTAAGTCACTTCCCCTTCTCCGCTGATGATATCTACTTCGCCTCCGTAAATCGTGCGACCAAGACTAGCCATGTACTGTGTCGGGGCGGAATAGGCTTCGTAGGACGTTCTATTACTTCCCACTTCAAGCAGTATTTCGTCTACATCTTCCGCAGTAATACCGCTAGAAACGTAAATGTGGAAAAACAGTTCTGTTTCTTCTGAAAGCGTGAACGTGCCTTTTCGATAATCGCCGTCTGTGCTAGTTGTGATAGCCGTTGTTGTTCCGCTTGACGTATAGAAAAAAGAGCCTGTTTTAGCCGTCTTTACTGATATTGTAAAAGTGCCTTTTGGAATAATCAGAGTTCCGTCTAACGTGTCCGTGCCTAGTCTCAAAGTATTCGCATTTCTCTGATACGTTTTATTCGGCAGTAAATTCTTCTTCGCCTGATAAGCCGTAACAGACGAATATCCCGAAAGACTAGCGGGCAAAGTCACGAGCCAGTTTTTTAATGGAACCTGATCAGCACCATTTACAATATTACAGATAGAACCACTAACAGTACCTTCAGCAAGTGGTGTTAGTTTAGAAATAGCACTTTCCCATTCAACCGGTTTAAAACCTCTATTAGTGCTAAACTTCTTATTCAGCATCGCACCAACTGCGTTACAGTTACTGTACTTAATAGCACCACGTTCAGAACCGGTATAAGATCCTTCAGTGATACCAGCAAGTGCAGATGCTTTATCATCATCAGAAATACCAAGTAGATTAATTGCATCAGACCATTCAGAAGGTGTATAACCGGTTCCACCAAGTTGATTAATCAGTTCAGTACCAACTGCATTAGCGTTACTAATTAACATTGATCCTTTTGTGTTACTCATAATAACACCACCTTACGTTACGATAGGAAATGATACATTATCAATTTCTGGTAGTGCAGATAGTTCAGCTACTGCACCGGCCATTTCAGACACTTTGTATGTATCAGATGATCCGTTTGCGGTTCTGATAGCATCAGCAATATCAGCAATGTATTCTTCAGTGTATAACTTTAAACCCATAGTATCACCACCTTAATATTCAATGTTATCACCGTTAGATGCTTCTACCAAATATATTACCATCATATCAGATACATCATCATCTGTAGAGTAGATATTATTGTTACTATCCGTGAATACAGGTTTATTAGTACCGTCATAAACAAAGGTAACATAACTGTTATTTCTGAATTCAGATGCAGTATCACCATGTTCAAGTTGTGGATATACCGTAACATCAACTTCACCGGCCGTGGAAATAGAACCAACTGCACCGGTAACTGTTCCGGAAACAGTAAATGTACCGGTGTATGTTTCTTCACTGCTATCAGAATAAGTAAGTGTAACAGATACATCTGCACCTGTATCAGATCCGGAAACAGTGTATGTTTTACCTGCAACAAAAGCATTAGTATCAATATTACATGTAATTTCAGATGTACCATCACCACTTACAGTTACAGAACCATCTTCATTTACTGTATATGTAACACCGGAAACCGTACCACTTGTTAAAAGATCAATTCTGAACATGTTGCGGTTAGTAACAACAATAGTGTTATCTGAACCGGTTGTATCAATAATGAAACCATGTGCAGAACCAACCATAGCATCATCTATAGCAATGAATTTAGGATCTTTAGCAGATGTGAGTATACCATCTTGTGTTTGGTTCAGGTTAGATTTAAGTACAGTTACTTCAAACCTGTTACCGCTTGTCATGCTTGCATTGATCGTAATAGTAACAGGTGTTACACCTGAATTAATTGTGTAATCATATACCGGTTGTAACATCAGGCCGTTCAAGTTACACAAAATAATATCATCTGCATCATACGAATAACCATTCATATCAAGTTCAATAGTGCTGGAAACATCAGCACCACCTACAACAACCTTATTATACTTTTCAATATAAGCACCAACCGTTAAATTATTAGTAAGTTCATAATACCAAGTATCAAATTGTGCTTTCTGTTCAGCTTGCCATGTTTCCATAGATGCTTCTAAAGCATTAAAACGTGCTTCATATTGTGCAAACAGTTCAGAAACATCTACCTGATCAACCAGACCGGTAATATAACCGCATACACTGGTATTATCACGCTGATCATAGATATTAGCACTTGTAATAGTAGTAGCATTTGCAGGAACCAGTACATACGCAAGTACAATTTCATAGTTCATGCTATCACGTGTGGGTTCTGGTTTAGAAGGTGTAGATGAAGGTGTACCTGCAACAACCTGTAATGTCACATCACGTGTGTTAGCGTTCCAGCGTAAGGTAACTGCATCATAACGTGAAAACAGATTATGTGCAGTGGTAACAGTAAGTGTTTCAGATGCAGATAATCTACACCAGTGGTTGTTGATAATCGCTTTACCAGATGCTACATTTAGTTCTAGTCCTTCACCGGGTGTTACTACCAGTTTATCACCCACATTAGCATACACACCACTGCTACTAATCAAACCTTCAAAGTAAGTATTAAATGTTTCAGCGTTATACAGTCTGTCATCATTCAAACTATTAAAGAAACCGTATGTAATCATATCTTAAACCCCCTTATTACGGTGTTACCGTGTTCATTGTTGCTTTTGTATAGTGCCACGTATTACTATAATAGTAAGCATCACCACAAATGTTAGGAAATGCTACACGGTAAACACCATTAGCAATTCTATATACTATTGCGGTTTGATAAGCACCAGCAAAAAATGAAGATGTGAAGTTTGGTCTAAACGCTACAATTCTAACATCATTATCATTCATGGTAGTACATATAGTTACAAACCAGTTCATCAGATCCGTAATGTTATTGAAACTGTTATACGTTGTAGATACATTATAAACACAATACGCACGTAAAAGTGCTACAGTTGCACTTTTGTTATTTAGTCCTGTATCTACTATAGGCATAATATCAGCCGGGTTTAATGTAGATGCAGGTGTCATTTCACTTATCTTTTTACTCATAACTTACCCCCTTATTCAAGTATAATACGTTCATCATCTTCAGTTATAATAATATCACCTTTTTCGGTCAAAATGTTCTGTTCATCTTGATAGAATGTAGGTACACACGTATAACCGTTTTCATCAGTACATTCAATTATTTCTGTAATACGTGGTGACATGATCATACCAAAAGCATTAACCACTTCCACTAAATCACCAAGATAGAAATCAAAACCAAGTTTATATGTAACAGTTGCTTCTACTTCACCGGTGATATTCTCATTAATAACGGTTTCCGCAAGTTTCTGTGAACCACGTTCAAGTAACAGTTTATTATAATCTGCTAAAGTAATTTCACCGTCATTACTGGAAACATCACGTGCATCAACGTACAGTTCGTAACGATCTAAACCAGATGCATTACCGGTTGTTACTGTTTTACGTGCAGTACCTTCACCTTCACCTGCTATCAATGCTACATTCCTATAATTATTGCTATTATAAGTATAGTCACTTGTTAGAAGATTATCAAAATCATCACTAAATATAACACGTGGGTTAATTGTTTGTGCTGAAGTTCTATCTGCACCTTCATACAGAATAAACACAAACTTCTTATTTTCAATATCAAGTTTCACATCATAACCGATACGGTATGTTTGACAGATGGCAGATATTGTTTCACCAAGATTATCACCGGTGTATTGCACTTCAATATTGGCCGTTAAACCGATAGTATCACCCAAAATTAAGTTTGGTATAACTCTAGCCGTGTTAGTTGGTGAAATTGCATTTTCCGTAACTAATTTACGGATCATGGTTTCAACATTACCATCTAATACTGTTTGTGACCAGATAATACGTCTGTTCAGAATAGATTTAAGTGACAACCCGGTAATGATAATATAGTTACCGTCTGTTACGCTGGTTTTAACTTCAATGTTAGATACCACCATGCATTGTGTAGTATCATCATCACGGATAATGAAGTAGTTACGCTGAATAGTATTTAACAGTTCATCAGTAAGTGGTGCATACAATTCAAAATCACCACTTGTATAATACCTGTTAGTCCAGATAAATGACCTGTAATTTTCTATAATCATCAGGTAATTTAAGTTGTTATCTAACAAATAAAAATTCATAGTTAAATACCTTCATAAATCGGTTGTGCATTAGCAATAACATATAAATATTCAGATCCAGCATCAGTAGTATATGAAAAGATATTATCACCCACTGTTAATGTTATCCATTCTGAACCAATAGCCATATTGTTTAAAATGTTAGTAATTTCACCGTTTCTGTTCAGTTTAACAGATTTATTACCGGTTCTGGTATCTATTGTTATTATATCACCTACCTGCATGGTAATGTTCAGACTGAAGTTTTCATTAGTGGTCATATTATAAATAGTAGGATTAATAACACCACCATTAGCAGTAAGTGTAAGCACTAAACCAGTTTCATAATCAGATGCATTGTTAATATTCACTTCTACATATTCAGAAAGTTCAGAAATAGGTATACCGGGTGTTTCAGCAATGGAAAACGGAAAACTAAAAGCGTTTTCAACGTTGCTGAACATGTACACACCGGTTTCTGTATCTTTAAAATACGGATCTGTACAGATTATACTAACCTGTAACCGTTCACTTTCTTCATATAAATCACCATCTACTGTTTCAACATAACCTTCGATCCATACAGAACGTGTGTTATTTTCCAGATACAGTTTAATGTACTGTTTGGATTTAAAGTAGTTGTATAGATTAATTCTGTTTTTCTCAATATTACCAAGTGGTACAATAGTTAACACAATGTTTCTATTACCCATTTTGGAAGAATTGAACACTGAACCATCTTTTGTAGCGGTAACGGCCGTATTGATAGCAGATGCAGGTGGTGTTAACCCTGTTACCTTGATTAAAGCATAGTTATCATTACTGGTTAGATTAAGTTGTTGTTGGTACTTATTTTCAGCTATAACAGATAACATAAGTTAACCCCCCATTGCATACAGATCAAACTGGTTTTTAGTTTGTCTATAAATTTCAAGCCTGTTCAACGGTTTCGGTGAAGTATTGTTTTGTACAAAGTTGTAGTTGGTAACAGTACCACGGCCACTAACAACACCTTCACCCTGTAACGCTACTTTCATATCACGTGCAGTTGCTTGTATCCATTTTTTATTCTGATCCAGTGGCACAACCGCTTCAGCACCATCACCTTCAAGTATACCTATTTGACCTTTACGAAGTACACCACCAGTGGCCATTGTGGGTGCATTTCTATCAAGTGATTTAGCTTGCCATTTAACTACATCATCACTAACACCTTTACCTAAACCCATTACGTAAGTAACTTTATCAATTACCCACTGGAACCATTCACCAATTTTACTGAAAATACCGGTTATGACATCATAAGCACCCTGAAATAATTCACGGAACCATTCTTTGATACCTGAAAAGGCTTTTTTAATTCCACCCCAAACAGAACTAAAGAAAACAAATACAGGTTCAAATACTTGTTTGATCTTACCCCATGCAGTAGCAAAAGTGCGATAGAACCATCTACCTACTTCTACAAATGGTGATTTAATGGTTTCCCAAACACCACTGAAAAATTCACCTACTGCACCAAATGCTTCTTTTATTTTCTTCCATGCATCATCAAATTTTTCTTTGAACCAACCACCAATATCAGCAAAAATACCGGTTAAGTTATCCCACAAATTACTAAACCATTCAACCGCTGGTTTAATGAATTTCTCAATTATGGTATCAACAAATTCTGCACCAACTTCACCTAAAGCCATAAGAAGTTGTGGTATTACTTCAGAAATGATCACGTAAAAGAAATCCCACGCACTAGCAAGTAATTCAGGTGCACTATCAACCAGCGCACTACAGATAGTAACCACTATATTGCCAAGTTCAGGAATTAAGGCTTTTGCGATAATAGGCAACGCTTCAACGATAGCCATTAACAGTTGAATACTAGCATCTAAAATCAACGGTAAGTTGCTGGTCAAGAAACCAACGATAGTTTCAATAATAGATGGAAGTTCTGGTAAAAGTTCCTGCAAAAATACTGGAATTGCGTTTAACAATTCAGTAAAAAGAGTGACACCAAGTTTCAAAATCGTTGGAAGTTCACTATTTATGAAACTTATCAAAGATTTTATAATTTTCGGTAACTCTTTAGAAAGTAACTTTAATACTTTCGGCATCTGTGCAAACAGACCACTTAATAACTTGTAACCAACTTGCATTATCTGTGGTAACGCACCAATTAATAGATCAATAAGTTCCGGTATCAGTTCCAGTACCTGATCAATAGGGAAATTGTCAATGATCGTATTAAGTATCAGAATTGCAGAATTCAACAGTGTTTTTGCTATATTAGGGAATTCCGAAATCAGATTATTGACAATTACCAACAAAATCTGCGTAAGCGCATTTAAGATAGTTGGAAGTTCAGAATTTATCAGATTTAAGATAAGCGGTACACCGGTTTCAAATAGGCTGGTTATTGCAGATAACAGACTATCAAGTAAACCCGGCAATTCTGGTTCAAGTGCAGAAAATAATGCAGGTATAATATCAGATCCTAAACTACTGATAAGAGTACCGATACCATTGATTACATTCTTTACTATAGGTGTTACATTACCAAGATATGTAACTAAACTATCAATGAAATTACCAATAAGGCCTTCAATATTTTCACCAGATGCTAAACCTGTTAGTAAGTTCTGAAAAGATGCTTTCATTGCACCCATAGAACCAGAAATAGTTTCAGATGCTTCTAAAGATGCATTACCTGCAATACCCATTTCTTCCTGAATAACGTGAATTGCTTCAGTAATATCAGCAAAATTAGAAACATCAAACTTTTTACCAGAAAGTTTTTCAGCATCTTCTAAAAGACGTTCCATTTCTTCTTTACTACCGCCATAGCCCAATTTTAAATTATCAAGCATATTGAATTGGCCTTTAGCGAAACCAGCGTAAGCATTTTGAATACTTTGAATATCAGTACCCATTTTAGATGCATTATCAGCCATATCACTAATAATTCCATCTGCTACATCAGCAGAACGTGCAATATTACCTTCTGTTTTCTGTAAAGACTGGTTAAGACTAGCTGAAAAACTCATTACAGTATTCATGTATTCGTTAGCAGACATACCAGTAGTTTTAAAAGCGTTATTTGCATTTTGTTCCACATCATAAGAAAGATCCTCAAACATGGTTTCAATACCGCCTTTTAACTGCTCATAATCGGCATAAGCCTGTACCGCTTGTTTACCCATGTTGATCAGTTCACCGGTAACGTTCTTTAAACCACTAACAACGGCCGTAATAGCACTAGATGCTAAATTAGCCATAACACCTTTAAGAACAGTAAAACCACCATTAGATGCTTCGTTAGCCTGTTTACCAGCATCTTCAGTAGCATCACCGGCATCAGAAATGGATTTATCAAACTTATCAGCACTTTTCGTTGCATCATCTAATTTGTTACGGTTATTCACCATATCAGATGAAAGTTTTTCAATTTCTTTAGCAAGTTCACGTGCTTCTTTACTGTTTTTGCCTTGTGTTAAAACTACATCAGCGTACTTATCCTTCAGGCCTTTCAGCTTGTTTTCCTGTTCGCTAATAGTGCTATTCAGTTGTGAAAGTGCAGTTTTACTATCCTTTTCAGCCTTGTTAACTGCATCTAACTGTGTTTTGAAATAATTAAGTGATTTTTCAGTTTTAGCAATAGATGCTTCTTGTTTAGCAATAGCAATACGAAGTTCATCAGCACCTGCGCTATTAGCACCCTGTTCTTTTTCAACTTCTGCTAAACGTTGACGTTGTAATTCTAACTTTTTGTTTTCAGCATCTAAAACGCTTTCCAGTTGTCTGATTTTAGCTGAAATACCTTCAGCACTATCAGACCACTTATCCATACCGGCACTAGCTTTCTGAAATTCAGCATTAGCAAGTTTAATTTGACGTTGTGCATCTTGCAAACCACGTTTAAACTGTGATATATCTATACCTATTTTAGTGGTAATGTTATCTTCAGCCAAATTAAACACCTACCTTTTAGAACCAGTTATCACCAGCCGGTTTTCTAATTATACGTTTACCATTCACTTTCTTGTTTTTACGTTCTTCACGTTTGTTATACGCTATATACTTTTTCAGTAGCATAAACACTTCATACGCACGTTCTTTACGTATAGTGAACGGTGTTATTGAAGGGAAACGATCACATAACATCATAGTAAGATTAAATAATGTATCTGTTATCGGTTCGTTATCGTTTCCCTGTTCTAGTTTTTTCCGTTTGACAGAACACCCATTGTTTCACTGATACCTTTAAAAATATCCATAAACACCGGGATCATTTCATTGATCTTAACACCCTTAATATCTTCATCAGTAAGGCCGTAGAAAACGTCTTTAAGAAACGGTTTCAATTCCTTCCATGCTTTAACGATCATAAGCGCAACGGCCTTTTCATCATTCAGTTTTTCAATATCAACAACTGATAGAATATCTTCTACTGTACCAAACATCAGTTCTACACTATCAGTAGTATAAGTTTTTACAAGTTCTTTTGTTTCACGATCATAAATGTTAAGTTTAATTTCAGACATATTAAAACCCCCATAGTAAATTAAGTAGTGGTGGTAGTAGTGTTACCACCACCACCACTTAAACCAATAAAGAAAGATCAACCGTTATTAACAGTTGTTGTTGCGGTGATAACAATATCACCGGAAACAGTAGCAATGTATACAACACCGGTTGCAGATGTATACGCACTTGACGTAATATCTGTACCACCCATTGTAACTGTAACAGTATCAAGTGTGTAACCTGTATCAGCAATGATACAACCAAGATACGGTACATTAGAACCAGCGGTTTCAGAACCATTTGTGTTAGATGCATGTGAAAGTGTATTTGTTACCGTATAGGTTGTTACACCACTTGCAATAACATTATCAGGTGTCTTAACCGTATCAAAGAACGTGCTGAAATCAACCAGATTATAACGTTCATCAACAACAACACCCTTTGCAGAACCTTTAACCCATGCACCATTAACATACTTACCCTTGTTAAACTCATAGTTGGTATAAATACCAGTATAAGTAACGGTAACATTGTTGGTGTCTGTACCATCATTTTCAGTACCGGAAACTTCTTCAGGAATACTAAAAGTACCCTTCAGACGTGAAACATAACGATACTTTCCATCTGTACCTTTAGTACGATAAGAAATAGCATAGTAATCATTTCTGCGTTCACCATCAACATACATACCGGTTGTGGGATCAAAAGATTTACCGGTAAGTTGTGCAAGTTGCTGAAGTGTCGGTACAGTCATAATAATCTGAATAGCATCAGCACTTTCAGATGAAACAATGATCAATGCCTTGTTGTCATAGTAATGTGCTTCAGATGAACTATCAGTAGATTTACCAATTTCCTGAACCGGCTGAAAATATACCGGTGTTTCAGTTTCATAACCAGTCTTATCATCTTTTGTAATTCTGGAAATGTGAAACTGATCTACACCACGGTATTCAAAATATGTTGCATCAGACATTTTCAAAACCCCCTATAATTAAGTTTCTTGATTAATATAACCCACTTCAAAACCTTTACCAGTATGTGTTTTTTCATCACTTGCAACGTCAAAACCACGTGATAAGATGATGAAGTTGTTAAGTTTAAGTAGCGCACGTGCATCTTTCAGTAATTGCGCTAGTTCTACAGGATCATTAGCATAGATGTACACATTGAAATCATAAACAACGAACTTTGTTTCGTTATCATAATCACTAGTGCTTTCCGGGTTTTCCCAAAAGGTAATAAACTTATCCGGGTATGGTGCATCTTTTGCCATAGATCCTTGACGAAACACCGGAACCAGTAATGTAGATAATAATGCGATTAATTTATCATCGATATCCATCACTTATTACCCCCATTAATATAACGTTCCATTGCTTCTTTAATAGCTTTTCTTTGTGTTCTAGCAACCGCATATGCAGTTTGACGGCCAAAAATTACATTACGCAATGCTTCATCAGGTGCTTGTTTAGGTGTACCATACATCAACCAGATAGAAGGAATACCACCGTTATCAAGATCAAAACCAATAGGCATTGATACAATGTTACCCTGTACATCTACTTTAGCGGTATCAACAATAGATGCTTCTACTGTACCGGTTCTGTAGTGTTTCTTCATTTCAGCATGAATGTTAGGTGTAACAAGTTTATGTGTTTCACGCAACGCTTCACCAATAGCACGAACAGTAGCGGATCCTGAAAGATCCATAAAGGCGGTTAACAGGTTATTCATACCACTAAAACCAAGTGAAAACATCTTACCTGATTTTTGTGTAGCAGTATTTGTTTTACCACCAAAAGTATATTCATGTTCATGTGTAAAGTTTGCCATTATGCACCACCACGAATAGCACGAACTTTGAACCTTAACCACTTATTACGCATTGCAATATTTTCAGGTTTAGTAAGTAGTTCATACATAACACCATCAATTTCAATACGTGTTTGCGCTTTAATGTTGCTAGTGTACCAAGTTTCAATGGTTGCGGTATTTTCTACTACCAGAACACCGTTAACAGTTGTTTCAGTACCACCAAACGTTCTAAAACTACAATAAAACGTGTGACCGTTTTTTTCATAATCCTTAACCACTACACCCTTTTTCATGGTTTCAGTAGGGTTAAAGTATTTAGCAGGTACTAAAAACGGTGTTTGCGGTTTATATTCTTTCATAGATCACACACCCACTGATAACTGTATTACACGTTGTTCAAACACTTTTGAAAAGCCTAGTTTGTCACTATCACCATAGTTCCAAATATCAGAAACACCACGTGCAAGCAAACCGACAGTAGTATTAGCATTAATAACGTTTTCCGGTACACCGGCGTTACGCATAAAATCTTTTACTTCATCTAACCACACCTCAATGGTTGCATCAGGTATACCTTCTGCAATGCCAATAGCAAGTTTGATTTTTGTAATCTGTTCAGTAGTTGTCATGGTGTTTACCTCATTTAGTGGTAATAGTGGGTGTAGCAGGATCTACACCCACGTTACCAGATCAGAAACCAACTTTAGCAATAGTAACATCACCAGAAGAAAGTGTTGCAGTGTAAAGATCTACACCATCAGTATCAACATCAACACCTTCTGTTACAACGGCCGTACCAGCTACAGAAAAACCAACATAATCATAAGCCGGAATAAAGTAAACAACACCAGCCGTTACACCAGATGCAAAATCAACGGATTTTACAGGTTCAGATGCAAGTTTGTTACCAGCATCACCAGAACCTGTAACCGTCATAATACCCTGTGCACCATCAAGTTTAGCAACAGTAGTACCTGCAAGTACCATAATGTTACCGTACAGTGTAAGAAGATCAGTCTTTGTAACCGGTACAATTCGATCAGAATTAATCATATGTATTTACCCCCTATTAAGTATTAGATGCTGGAAGATCAGCAACAGTCCATGCACCACCAGAAACCAAAAGCACTTTACCGTTATCACTAACAGATACGGCCGGTAACGTAGCACCGCCAGCAGACCACTTACCATTACCGTTAACCGTAAGTACCTTTCCTTCATCAGCTTTCTTAACCGCTGGAAGTTCCGAAGCACCAGCACCAGCAACTACTGAAATCTTTGCAAGCATTTCAGGTATAGTTGTAATGTTAGCTACATCAGTAAGTTCACCACCAAGTGCAACATACAAACCCTTCAGTGCATCAACATTAGTAAGCATCATAAGGATCACCCCTTCTTAATGAGATAGAAACCATTAGGATTAATGATCTTACCATCAACAACTACCAGTGCCTTGTCAACCCATTCGTTTGTTTCTTCGTCAAAGTATCTACGCATTGTAAAACCAAAGTTTTCATTAATAGCGTACTCATCAGGTTGCCAATAAACACCGATAACATCACCCTGATTAGCCGTATCAAAATCAGCAATAATATCAGGTTCTACAAGGGAAATGTCACGGCCAAAGAAACGGCCATTAGGATTAATAGCATCACCATCATTTACTTCCAGACCGGTTGCCTGTCTGAAAATCGGGTTGTTGTTAGCATCAGACATTGTTTCAAGATATGCATCAACAGTACCAACCGGGAAAATGAATTCACCACCACGATAACCCAAAGGCAATGTAGCAAAGAAGTTTTTACGCCACGCTTTCCAGTCATTGATCTGTGCAGAAGTCATTGTTACCTGATTAGTAACACGTGCATCATTGAGAATACCAGTCATAGAACCATTACCGGATCCGTTAACAATTCCATAATCCATTGCTTCAAGATACGCAATAGCGATAACTTCAGCTAACTTTGCTTCAAAAGCGGAAAGTGTAAGAATGTTAGCAAGGAAAGTTTGTGCTACACGAATTTCACCGGTATGATAGTTAAATACTACCTTACCGAGTTCACCGGCCTTTTGTCTAGGCGATACAGTTTTTTCATTGATCCACTTAAACTTTGCAGAAAGTGCACCAACCGGATATTCAACACCACCCTGTACGGAAATCTTACGAACCTTACTATACAAGTTTCCGTAACGCTTTCTAACAGTGTTGATAACATCATTCATTACCGTAATCGGAATTGCAGAACCTGTATCAGTTGTAGAAATTGCTTCACCAGCACGTTTAATCGGTTCACCAGTCTGAACGTACTTCATAAATGCAGTACGGTATTCAACTGTTTCTGTATACGGTACATCAGATTTTTCTTCAGCTTTAGAAGAAAATGCACCAACAACGGAACCGTTAACCAGTGTTGCACTAGCCGGTACACTTGCAGATCTTTCTTCCTGAACCGCTTTAATCATTTCATTTGTTTCTTCAATTTCAGCGTTCAGATCAGAAAGTTCTTCATTGATAGAACGTACTTCATTAACATCTGTAGAATTCATAGCACGTGTTGTCAAAGAATTCTTTTTAGCGTTAAGACGTTCAAGTTTCTTGTTCAGAATTGCTTCATTCATTTTGTTAAACCCCCTAGAATTTTAGTTTTTTCTTTGAGTAAATCAAGTTCGCTAGTTTCCACTAACGTTGCACGGAATTCAGCACGTGCTTTTTCCAAAACACTTTTAGCACTTTCCAGTGCAGATGCTTCACTGCGTGCATATATTTCAGTGCTTTCATAAGCCGGCCAAGTAACCGCACTCACTTCAAGTACACGTGAAATTGCAGTAATGTGACGTACCGGGTGTTCACTTTCCAGATTTTCCCACTGTTCACCATCTACGAAAAACATAAATGACATACCGGTAACATCACCACGTGATACCGCACTATAAAGTGAACGTGCATCACTGTTATTTTCTGTATCAAGTTTTACAAAATCAAGATTTAAACCTTCACCATCAGGTGTAAGTTTCATAGTAGAATTACCGTTATTACGTCTGGATCTAGCAAGCGGTATCATGCTGGTATCGTGGTTGACTAAAAATCTAATATCAGTTAAATCAGCTTTATCAAGCGCACCGGCATCAATAACTTCATCAAAATCACCCAAATTAGTACGTGAATTATACACAATAGGTCTACCGGTAATGATCTTTTCACCATCACCGGTTTCAGATGCAAGTACATCAAAACTATATGAACGTTTTTCCAAAATAGCCATATGTTATATATACCCCCTTATTATTATACCAAAAGTTGTACAAATTTACAATTATTCTTCAGGTAATTTACCTTCAATTTTAGCTTTCAACAGGATCAAAAGTGCTTCAATTCTACTTTGCGGTTCTTTTTCATAAGGATCACCGGTAATAATAGAAATCAGAATTTCTTCATTACGTGACGGTTCATAACCGGTATCAGAATAAGTACCACCATCTATAATAGTTTGCAGTAAAACTTCAATTCTACTTTCATTGGCCATAGTTATACCCCCATATCCTCTTTATCAACAACATCAACGGTTTCACGTCCTACTTGATATTGCGAAGCATCATTTGCATCTATCCAGTTCAAAGACATGTACCTTCTACCTTCAAGTTCCGGTAACGGCATTAAACCAAGAATAGTACGTTTTTCATTCTCAAATAAAGCACCAGTTGGTGATAACAGGTTGATCATTTCTATCTTTTGGGAAATTGACATAAAGATCAGATCTTTAGTGTAGAATTCAATTCTGTTACCAAAAGCACGTTCACGTTGTGTTAAAAGTTTCTTTGTAAAAGCCTGTTTGAAGGAAATAATAAGCGGTTCCAGTGCTTTCTGGTAAAACGCTTCATACTGTTCTTTAGTATAATTACCGGTCAAAATCGGTTCTGGAATACCCCAATTACGAAGTATCTTTTCATCAATGAATTTGAGTGTAGCATCATCAACCAGTTGTGATTTATGTTCAAGTGGAGTGAAATCAGATTTAAGATCCAGTGGTAAAAAACCGCTTTCATTATTAGCTAACTTACGTTCCAGTTCCTGTAACGCTTTTTCGGTTTTTCCATCATCAAGCATAGTATTATACTTAACGATACCATTAACCGCATAACTAGCGTTCATTGCTTTAGCAATACCTTTAAGTAATTTATTATTCAGATCCAGTGTGGAAAGTAGTGGTGCATGATCCGGTTGTCCTAGTTCGTTACCACCCATATATTCATTAACTGCGTAATTATACTTGATGTGAATAACATCATCATACGGTACAGTGCTGGAATAACCGTTACGAAAAGTGAATTTTACATACAACCGGTTAGATGCATCTTCAATAAAATCAACTTCAGCCGGGTTAATAGGATATAAACTATCATATGATCTACGTGTTACACCGGTTTTTTCATCAACCCATGTGTAGTACGTGGGAATAATAAACGCATTATAGTTCATCAGTAACAACCATGTGACCTTTTCCAGAAAATCACTGGTTGTCATTAGTCTGTTAGGATCACTTAAAACATCTTGAATGGAAGATTTAACCGGTACTGGATCAGAACCTTCATATCTAACGTGTGTAGGTTTCAGTTTCTTTACTTCATCTACAATGCACTTTAATGCTTGCTGAACCACATCAGATGCATAAATATCTGTACCGAATTGTGGGTACATTGGCATTAATCCGTTAAGAGTACGTGCAAAACGTGCGTTTTTCGGTTCACGTCTAAAAATACGGTCAAACCAGCCCATTATTATAACCCCCACTTACTTTTTAGTTCTGTTCTGTATCGCCTGAACATTTCGTTTACAGATGCAAGTGTTACAGATCCATCTATTTTTTTAGCATCATTAGTTTTCACTATCAATGCTTGTCTTTTTTCGTTAACCTTCAAACAACTGTTACCCAAACACCAGCGCATAACAGGGTTGTTGTTGTAGTTTATCTTTTGCGCTTTCAGTTCCGCTTCAGTTAGATATATAGCGTTACTTAACGTTTCAGCATTTTGTAATACTAGTTCAATAGCATCACCTTTGAACCAACCATATGTTTCCATTGCGGTTAACCACTCTTTAGAAAATTTCTGGTCATAACCGCATTTATATAATTTTATCCCATAATCATTATACAATGAATAAAACCATTCTGCAACCCTTGATAAATCAACATCTTCCACACCTGCTACTGTCATATAACCGGCATCAACCCATTCTTTATATTTGGCACCAGCATTATGATCATCATTTTCCGGTAACAGTTTTCTTTCCGGTATGAAGTACATCTGCAAAATGTATTTAACACCATCTTTAACAGTAAGTGCTTCAGCACACACAAGATCGTTTGTTTGTGCTAAATCCACGTGACCTAACGCTAAACTACCACGTAGTGTTTCCGGATCAAACGTGCAGTTATAGTTGTAATCTTCTAAGTTTAACCACGCAACTGCACTATTCTGTTTAAAATTAAAGTCTTTAGCAAGTACAAAAATACGATCAGCTTTTGATTTTTTCGCAAGATCAACCTGTTCTTCCAGATATGATTTTTTCTTAACTATTCCCAACGTAGGGTTAGATTTTACCCATGTATCAGGATCATTAAAAACTTCTTGTTCGCTATCCTGCGTATACAACCACGGCAAATAACGTTTAGCTGAAATACTATCATCTTCACCTTTAATGATAGCACGTGCAGTAGGTAGTTCCTTATCAAGATACCCACCATCAACAAAACCTTCAGTAGTGATAAGTATTAGTTTTGGGTTATCTTTCAAACTTTGCGACTGTTCAATACTTTTAACAATGACATTGGTTTTCATTTCATGCACTTCATCTACGATACCAAAATCAATATTACGGCCTTCTTTGTTTCTGGTTCTATCGGAAAGTTTGAAGATTTTAGTGTTCGTTGCACGATTTAGAATAAACCGCTGGTTTCTATGTGTATCAAGTTCATCAGGATCTATGAGTAAACGCATAGTATCAATAGCATCATAAACTAAAGATGCTTGATTATCATCATTAGATGAACACACTATATCAGATCCTTCATTACCAACAATGAATTCAGATAAACCAAGACCAGAACAGGTTTCTGATTTTGTGTTTTTCCTAGCTATCAATAGAAGGATCTTTTTGAACCGGTCAATAACTTTTCCTTCATCAACCAGATCACGGCACATTTTGAAACTATAGATAGTTTCAATAAAAGCCTTTTGCCAGTCCATTAAAACCATTGGTTTATTGTAGTACGGTGATTTAGTCAAACGTACACAATTTTCCATAAAATCCATTCTGATCAGTGCATCAGACGTATCATAATAGTATTCATCATTGTGAAACAGATCATCAACCAGATTTTCAAGTTCTTTATACAGTTCATAACCCACAATAATAGAACCGGTATCAATTAAACCTTTGTACCGTAACAAAAAACTATTATCAGGTGTCCATAACTTCTTACTTGATACCATTTCTACTCTTTGCCCATGCACGTAGTGGTGTTTCTTCTTTGTTATCTTCAGCATCTGCACCTTTAAACAGTGCCTTGTAACAGTTGGTGTATTGTTGCAGTAGTTCTTTATAGGCCTTAAAAGTAGGATTAACACGTTGTTGTTGTGGGTTGTTTGGGTTTATCTCATAAAATGGTGAAGTTCCATCTTTATCACCACGATCCAGTGCATCAATACGTTCTTCCAGACCAACAACATAATCTATCATCTTCAGGTTCCGGGGATCATCACCAAGAATATCAATTAACTGTTCACGTCTGGTTTTAACTATTTCTTTTGGTTTTCTTCCCATTTTTTTCACCTTTTTGTATGTTTATTCATACACCTTTTGGAAAAATTCAATTTTTTGAATTTTCGATTTTTAGCTTTCTGCAAGAAAAGGG
>JAZRGB010000054.1:0-43096 GCA_045643965.1 Candidatus Enterousia sp.
TGCAACTCCTTGGCTCACAGAACGACATGGCTACGATCCGACTTAGTGGGTACCATTTGGATGGACGTTTAAGGGAATATGCACAGCTATCCAATGGTAAATGGACAGATCATTTGATTTTTTCTAAACTGGCAAGTGAATACAAGGGTAAATAATTACTAAACAAATATTATTTAATCAGAGTCCTAGTTTGTCTTTTCACTTCATCAATCTCTTGTCCGATTTTGATTATGTCGACTCGCATTTTGCCCGCACACCCCAACCAAAAATTCAAACACCCGCAAGGGTGTTTTTATTTTTGGTTATGGGGTAATGAGATGAGAACCAACGGTTCGAGCCGTAGGCGAAAGGGACCCATAGAGCGAAAGCGAATATGGGAATTACAATCCAGCTGCCCCAACCAATATTCAAACGCCCCGAAATAGGGCGTTTTTGCTTGTTTAAAAAAGTGGCAAATCTTTGCCACTTTTGAGTTTTATTAATAATTATGTTTATCTACAACCAACAAAAGCCCAGTTGTCTTCACCTGGTTCTTTTAGCATTGTACGCATTGTATAATTTTCTTTACATAATTTTGTCCAACCAGGCTGATTAAAAGCAAATTCTACATAAGTGTATTCTGGGTCTTTCGCCATTTCTGACACTTTTGTTTCGTCAATGCCTGACCAATCAACCCATTTTCCTGTTGGTTGCAGTGCTTTTACATCTTTTATCCATTCTTGACTAGAAGGACATTTATAAACAATGTGTGTAGATGTTGATGCTATTTTTTCACAGCCTGTCATTGTATTTTCTATATCTTTAACATCAGAATTACATCCAAATAATGCAATTACAGGTAAAATAAATAGTAGTTTTTTCATTCTTTTCTCCTTTGTTTGGTTTTATTTATGTTTATAAACATTCTGTCATCATATATAATTTTTCCCCAACAAAAAATTTGGGTTTTTCTGTTGTGTTTGTAACACGCAGGTATGCGGTGTTATCATTATATTGACCAATGTATATAAAATCATTTGGGTTGCTGGTGTCACGTTGTAAAAATAAGTGTTCTGATATTTCTGCGGAATCATCAAATACTTTGATTTCCGATGCAGTTATAATTTTATCGCCCAGAACGCATTTTACATTTTGAGTTTTGTATAATGAATTTGCACATGTGTAAAACCCATGAACCCCTTTGATAATTTGTGATAACTGTGTTTGACAGTATTTTGGACATTCGTGTTCGCAATCCGATTGTGCTTGTTGTTCTATTTGACGTCTGGCGGTTTCTGGGTCTGTGTGTGATAAAATGTTGGGGGTATACATTTGAAAATCTTTGACAAGTATCCAATCAGCACCAACTTTAAAATTATCTATGATTTGTGCCTTGCAGTAGCAGTTAGAGCCGTATTTGGTCCTGGTTTCATCTGCACATGTTGATATGCCAGATATGTTGCTGGTTGGTTCGTTGCCGTTTAATGCCCATTGGCCGCCCGTGTATAATTGACAGTTAAAAGATTGTTTGCATTTTTCAAGAGGTTCGATATCTTGTTTTGTTTTATACATTGATGTTCCAATTTGAGAATTATCAATAGCGATTAATTTTTCGTCATTGTTTGGACAATCAAGTGCAAGACCAGAACTGGTTATCAGTATGCCTATTATTGAAAAAAATTTTCTTGTTAACATGGTGTGTATTATATCATAAAAAAGTGTAAAAAAAAACGCCCGTGCGGGCGTTTTTTTAAAATGGAATGTCGTCGCCGATTTCAGAAACTGATATTTCTTCGCGTGGTTGTGGTGCAGATGGTGCGGATGCACTGTATTCGCCACCGTCCATTGTTTTTGCACCAGACAGAATAACCATTTGGCCTGCGAACTGATTCAATACAACTTCGGTTGTGAATACGTCTGCCCCAGATTGATTTTGCCATTTGCGTGTACGCAATGAACCTTCCAAATACAATTTTGTGCCTTTTTGCAACATGCGTTCTGCAACTTCGACCAAGTTTGAATTAAAGATTACAACACGATGCCATTCTGTTTGTTCTTTCTGTTCGCCTGTTGCACGGTCACGCCAACGTTCAGATGTTGCCAATGAAAAACTGACAACTTTTTGACCGCTGCCCATTGTGCGAACCTGAGGTTCCTGGCCGATATTTCCAACTAAGATAACTTTATTAATACTGCCTGCCATAATCGCTTCCTTTGTTTTTTTTGTTTTTCCTATGATTTATTTGAGCAATTATAGCGGTAAAATGCAAGGCTTTTTTAGAAATTGATTTTAGTTTTTGTCAGTATATAAAATTCATCTGTGCCATATGGGTTATCAACAAAGCCCATTGTTAATGATTTGTAAGATACGTTATATTCGATTGATGGACGTGTCGCCATGTCGATTGCATAGTCCGAGAATACATATTCGCCATTTGCATTGCGGCCTGATAATGTGTGTAGATACATGTTGCCACCAACGATTGTGTCTGGGGTGCCAACGGAAATACCAAAGTCGCCATAGTGCAGGGCGATGTTCGCTGATGCTGTGAATATATTTGAAAAACCTGTTACGATTGATTCAGCAGATGTCTTTGGTGTCATTGTTCCAAAAGTTGTGCGATAAGACAATGTCAGGTCGCCAAATTGAATTTGATCCCCAGTACCAATAAAACTTAAAATATCATTTGATTTTGTTTGTAAAATACCGCTGGCGTTCATCATATCTGTTTGTTTAAAACCGATTTCAATGTTGCCAATTTTGACGTTATTTATATCTTTGCTGCTTAAACGTTCAAAACCAATTCCACGATTTTTAACAGTCATATTATCGTTCAGGTTTGTTTCAAATGCACGGCCAAAACTGTCAACAAATGATAATTTTATATTTTCTGATTTTAACTGATTGCCAATTGTGCTGCTGACACGTGAATGTTGCATTGCGATATTTGTGCTTTCTGATACAGGGATTGTTGTTGTGCCAACTGGTCGGGTTGCACGTTCCATATCTAGCATACCGTGACCATAGATGTTGTCGATGCCCGCCGCCCCAAGGTCGCGTGCTGTTGCAAATAATAAATTTGTGATTTCTGATGATTTCATGTATGGGAATGCTTCGCGAATTACAGCAACAGCAGCAGATACAATTGGAGCTGCAAAACTGGTTCCGTCTAATTTCTGATTTGATGCGCTGGATTGCAAGTCTGTGCCGGGTGCTGTAATACAATAATTCATTGTTACGCCACATGCATTACTGAATGTTGCCAATGATTGGGTTTGACTGTCCCATGCAACAACGTTTATAAAGTGGCCTTTTAATTCTGGGATAACGCGTGGCATTGCAGACAATGAACTGGATTGAAAATTATATTCGTTGCCAGCTGCCCAAACAAAGATGGCATCGTTTTGTTTTGCGGCGTTTGATAATGAGTCAATAAAGTGTTTGTCAGTCATATGTTCCATTTGACTGCGTGATTGTACTTCATTAGCATAAGAACCAATTGCAGACCAACTGAAATTGTAAATATTTGCATCTTGTGCAGATGAAATTATATCGCCGATTTCATAAAATGATTTAAAGTTGCCTTTGTCGTTTGCAACTTCGTATATTTGAACATTGGCGTCAGGGGCAACTTGGTCAGATGCGATATGGACAACGCCGTTACCATGTAATGTGTTTGTGCCAGAATCAAATACAGCGATTGTTGAATTTTTTCCTGTGAATCCACGTGCCAAAGAATAGCCCAAGCGAATGTCGTTATATTGATTGTTGTTGCGTTTGTATGAAGTTTGATTTAATACAGACGACAAACGTGCATAGTCGATGTCTGTTCCGACTTCGTCGTATGATGCACGTGTTGTTGTTTTTGTTGGTGTGGAATCGGAAGTACTGCCAGACATGCCCAGCAATGCAACTGCACCGCCAATTAATGCGATGCTGCCACCTGCGATGGCGGCTGTGTTTGCAAAAGACGTGCGATTTGTGTCGGAACATTTTTCTGGATTTGAAATACGGTACATATCATTGGCACATTTATTTGTGCGTGCCACAGCAGGTGCAATCATGACTGCACAACTGATAAATGCTGATAAAAATGTTCTGTATAAACTCATCAATTTCTCCGTCTTTGGTGGGTACCACACCCACACATAATAAATATAGTACAAATATATGCTTTGTCAAGGCTCGCATAAAGATTCCTAGACAAAAGGGGGAAGTTATGTGATATACTGAAAACATATAAACTAACCAAGGGGGTAAATATGAAAAAAATGACGATATCTGTATTAAGCGTATTGCTGATAACGGGCAGTGCATTTGCTGAATTTACGGGGCCTGATAATGTTGCAAAACCAGAAGTGCAACAACATGCAAATCCAAAAGGTGGCTTTGTTGGTGGTAAAGAAACAATTGTTACCGTAAAGCAAGTAAATGAAATGCGTGACGATGTGCCTGTTATTATTCAGGGTGTTATTTTACAGCGTACAGGTGATGAAAAATATTTGTTCGAAGATAACAGCGGTTCAATCATTGTTGAAATAGATGACGAAGATTGGCGTGGTCAAACTGTTACACCAACAGATACTGTTAAACTGTATGGTGAAGTTGACAGGGGTATCTTTAAAACAGAAATCGATGTAGATTATGTTGAAAAATTGTAAATAAAAATCCCCGTTTGGGGATTTTTTTATTTGCGTGTGGCCCAAAATAGTGACCAGATATATGCGATAATAGACCAACCAAAAATCCAACTGGCCAATCGTACGGCGTGCATATCTGGTTTGCCTTTGCCGTTTTGACGTGCAATCCATGCGGGTGCCAGTATGATTATAAATAATATAATCGCACAAAGTGCGTATTTTGCGAATAGTAAAATTTCGGTCGTATCAATCATTTGTATATAAAAAGGGGGCGTTTGTACGTCCCCCCAACATTCTTTATGGTGTGATTATATACCATATTTTGCGTTCTTGTCCAGTTCTTCTTCGATACGAATTAACTGGTTGTATTTTGCCATGCGGTCTGTGCGTGACATAGAGCCAGTTTTAATCTGGCCTGCGTTTGTTGCAACAGCCAAGTCAGCAATTGTTGTGTCTTCGGTTTCGCCGCTGCGGTGTGAAATGATGACGCCATAATTTGCATCTTGGGCCATTTTGATTGCGTTCAATGTTTCTGTTAATGTGCCGATTTGATTAACTTTTATCAAAATAGCATTTGCAACACCGTTTGCGATTCCACGTTCCAAGCGTTTTGGGTTTGTTACAAACAGATCGTCGCCAACCAACTGGCATTTGTTGCCAATTTTTTCTGTTAATTTTTTCCAGCCATCCCAGTCTTCTTCGGCCAATGCGTCTTCGATTGAAATGATAGGGTATTCGCTAATCAAGTTTTCATAGAAAGTAATCATTTCGTCAGATGTTAATTGTTTGCCTTCGAAATTGTAAATGCTGTTTGAATAAAATTCAGATGATGCAACGTCCAAGCCGATTGATACTTGTTCACCTGGGACGTATCCAGCAGATTTAATTGCAGATATAATTGTATCTAATGCTGTTTTGCAACAATCAAAGTTAGGTGCAAATCCGCCTTCGTCACCAACGTTGGTTGAATTGCCGTCTTTTTTTAGAATTGACTTTAAATGATGGAATATTTCAGACCCCATACGAATTGCGTCAACTTCTGATTTTGCACCGTTTGGAATAATCATAAATTCTTGGGCGTCCAGACCGTTGTCTGCGTGTGCACCACCATTGATAATGTTCATCATTGGACGTGGCAGAACACATGGATTTGGATTGCCGTAAATGTCGGCCAAGTATTTGTATAATGGCAATTTTTTTGCGTTTGCAGCAGCGTGTGCGATTGCCATAGATACAGATAAAATTGCGTTTGCACCCAACTTTTCTTTGTTGTCTGTGCCATCCAGTTCAAGCATTTTGTTGTCGATTTCTGTTTGGTGACTGGCGTCCATGCCGATTAATGCAGGTGCGATGATTTCGTTTACGTTTTTTACTGCGTTTAAAACGCCTTTGCCCATGTATGTGCATCCGCCATCACGTAATTCCAAGGCTTCAAAAGAACCTGTTGATGCCCCAGATGGTACTGCAGCACGTCCAAATGCACCGCCAGATAATTCGATATCACATTCGATTGTTGGGTTGCCGCGGCTGTCCATAATTTGTCGTGCATGTATTTTAGTGATGTTTAACATTATTTTTTCTCCCTTTTACTATTAATAAGTTACAAATTGGTCTTGCCCTGGGGGGACAAAATGTGGCATAATTATAATCATAATTAAGATTGGAAGAAAAGAAGAAAAATGATTAAAAAGATAATTTCTTTGTTGTGCTGTATTGCTCCAATTGGTGTAATGGCTGAACCGGTTTTGTTTGAAGGGACAGATGTTTCTACAAATGGTAAGATTTATACAAATTTGTCAAAGTGGCAGGATGCGATTAATGCAGATAATACGATTGTAATAAAACAAGGTACTGTTATCAGTGATGCAGATGTTGATGCAACAAATCCCAAAGGGGTTGAAATCACAGGTTCTATGATTGTGGGTCAGGCTTCAGATGTATTGCAGACGTCCGGCAATTTGTATGTTATGTCTGGTGCAAATACAGAATCAAAATTTACTGTATCGACTGTACGTGATGTGTCTGTAGGGGCGTTGTTGTCTGTGTTGGATGGATGGGGCTTGGAAATATCTGGTTCAGTCGATGGTTCTGGTGTTACAGATGCTGCGTTGAGTGTTGGTTCTGGGGCTGTCGGTGGTGTTAATGTTGCGGATAATGCATCGTTAAATTTGTCGAATTTGAAAAATGTTCAGATTAACGGTCCTGTTACTGTTGAAGATGGTGGTGTGTTAAGTGCTGTTGATGTTGGTGCGATGTCAATGGGGGTTGTTAATGCAAATGGAACTGTGGATTTAACTGTTTCTGAACTTGATGTTACAGGTGGTGGTAAAACCAGTGGCGATTTAAATCTAAATGGTTTTATTGTTGGTGGTACAGCGACCCTGAATGTTGCGGGTGATGTTAATGTTCTAAAGGTTGGTGCGGATTCTGTTACTGGTACGATACAGAATAATTCTGAAGCGACAATTGTTGCTGCTGGAAATATTAATGTTGCTGGTAATTTAGAAAATTCTGGCACGTCAATGACGATAAAAAACGCAGCGTTGACTGTTGATGGAACAATGAAGAATGATGCGGGTAAATTGTCTTTGTTGGATTTGCAGTCTTGGACAGTTAGTGGTATGGATGTCGGTGGTTATTCGTTTGTTAACAGTGCTGATTTTGCTGCTGTGGTTAATGGTGCGGTGTCTTTGGCAAATGGTTGGAACTTGGCAGGCATGTCAGCGTCTAATAGTTTTTCGTTAACCACACAAAGTATTGATTTGGGAAATAACAAAGCGATATTAAATCATATCAATGATTTTGAATTAAATGTAACAGCTGGTGATTTGGTTGTATCAACTGTAACAAACGAAACAAGTAATGCACAAATGAAGTTAGATGTTTCGGGGACTTTTTCAGCGAATTATCTGGCGGATGCGGGTGCTTTGATGAATGTAAAAGCAACCGATATTGTTTTGTTGGGGCAAAGCCTTGATAATGTGCAAACTTCGTTGTATGTGTCGTCTGATGCGTCGAATACGTCATTGACTGCGTCTGGTTCGTTTACGGCGGGTGCGTTGGTGTCCAATATTGGTAACTTAACCTTGCGTGCACCACAGATTTCTTTGGTGGATATTTCTAATTCTGGAACAGTGTCAATTGGTTCGTCTGTTGGTTCGACAGGGGTTGTTGAATTTTCAGGTAATGTAACAAACGTTTCAGGAACAATGGATGTTGTTTCGAAAAGTATTTTATTTGGTGGGCTTTTAAACGGTGTTGGCGGAAGCGTTAATATTTCAGGTTCTGATTCAAATGGTGGGCCAATGTCTTTTGGCGGTATTGATGTTAGCGGTGCAAATGTTTCGATTGCAGCCAGTATGAAAAACATTGATGTTGTAGATGGTTTGCAGATTACTGGTGGTGCTTTAAATTTTGCTGCATCTGTGAAAGATGTGACTGTTGGTAAAAGTGTTTCCGTTGCCAATGGAGATATTGTTTTGGGTGGAACAGATAATGCCACTGGTGATTTAAATGTACTTTCAGATGTTTTTACTTTGAACGCAAATGATAAAATTGGTGCAGAAGAAATTAATGCGTATAAGTCAGGATATTCATTGACATTGGTTGCAACTAATATTGAAGCAGACAGTGTTAGTGTTGGAAATGCATCTTCGGTTACGTTTGGAAGTGCAACAAAATCAACTGTTTTATCTGTTTCTGGTTTGATGGATATTAATCAAAATGGCACTGTCGGATTTTATGCGGATACTATGACTGTTGGCAGTTTGGATAATGATGGTTTGATAAAAGCATACGGAAATGGAATTGTTGCAACAAATGGAACTTTGGATGTTGCGGGTGTAATTAGATTTGAAGATTCTGCGACAACCACTGCTGGTGTATCTGTATTGAATTCAGATTCGTTTACACTACGGACTTTAAATGCAGATATTATGGCAACAGAAATAGATGTAGATAGCGGAAAAACATTAACCCTAACATCTGCAAAAAATATAACAGTATCGGGTGGTGTTATAAATGATGGCTATTTGACATACAATGCATTAAATGGTGCAGTTACGTTTAATAATACAACAACGAATAATGCAACGTTTGCTGTAAATTCTGATATCCTGAATTTAGGAGATTTTGTAAATGCCGCAGGTTCTGCTGATTTTACAACACGTGTATTTAATGCAAATAGTATTTCAAACAAGTCTGTGTTAACAGTTGCTTCTGCTTTGTTACCTGTGGATTTATTAACTGTTACGGGACAGGTTGAAAATATATCGGGCACAATGAATTTGTACGCAGATACGGTTAATACAAAAGAGATTAAAGTTACAGGTGGGGTGCTGAATTTATATTCTGATACATTGGTTAATGCAACAAACAGTATTTATGTGTCAGGCAGTGTTAATCAAGGAGGAACTGCTGGTAATCTGAATCTTATAAATGTTCCACAAGTAACAACAAAAAGTTTGACAATTAATGGTTCGCTGATGGCAGATGGGGGCAGTGTGTTGTATTCTGTTACTGGTCCTGTTGTTATTGGAAATCCAAGTGATACATTGGTTGATAGTTTGTTGGTTTCATCGCCTGCAACTGTTGTGTTTGATGTTAAAAATAATAACAGTTTTAAAGCAGAAAATATTGAAAATTATGGCGATACAACTATCAGTGCAAAGGGAATATTTGTTGATGCAAATATTGTAAATAGCGACGGTTTCTTGGATTTGAATTCGTTCGGTGGAATTATTTCTGCTAATTCGGTTAATGTAACAGATGGTGCTGTTACATTATCGGGGCTGGGACTGGAAGTTACTAATATGTTCAATGTTTCTGGTGTGCTGGGGCAGGGGGCAAGTAACGCAAGTGTAAACATCTTGTCAGATGATTATATTATGGATGTTGCTAGTTTAAATGTTGGTGGAATTTCACAAGATGGTGAATTGTTGATAAATTCCAGTGATGTTTATGTTGGTGGTAATATCGATGCAACAAATTTACGTTTTGCAGCCAGTCCAGAAAACAATTGGATGAACGTTGTTGTTGATGGAAGCGTTTCTGGAAATGTTGATTTTATCGGTTTGGGTAAAATGAATATTGCAGGAAATTATATCTTTAATGATGACAGTTCTTTGGATGTTGCTGTGTTACCATATGCAACAGGTTCTGGTTCGTCAGATGTTAATTATTGGGCAAGTATCAGTTTGAAAAATGATGCAACATTTGGTCAGATTATCAGTCCGATGGATGCAAATCCTTTAATCAGCGTTAGTGGTAAGTTTGTGTCTGATTTAAGTTTAAATGGTTTGGGTAATATAGATTCTCCATTATTACAGGATGGTCAGTTTGGTATTAATTTGTTTGATATTGTTGATAGTGGTTCTGCAATATGGTTGCTGCATGCAGAAAAGGGCGTGTATGATTTTGATACCAAAATTCGTAATTTGAATGTAAAGTTCTGTAATGCGGACGGATCAATTTGTGTGCCATACTTTAATGATTTGGATCCAGATAATCCAGATGGATTACCAGCATATGTTTCTGTTCGTGATACTGATAATGATGGTTTGGCAGACAGTTTATATGTTGTTTTTGATAATCAGTTTGGTGGACCTGTGGAAGTGTTTGGTATTCAGCCAATTGTTGCACGTGAATCATATTCAACCAAGGGGGCTGTGTTTGCCGCAGGGGCATTGGATAATATGCTTGCTGGTCAACTGAAAAGTGCAGGTTTCTTTAACAGAATACCAATAGAAGCAATACCTGTGGCGTTCCAAGGTACAAATTTATCAGATGTTGCAACAGAATTGTATAATCGTATGGAAAACTATATAACAACACGTGATGGTTATGCATTGTCACAATTCAGTTCTTTGTTTGAAAATTATGAAATAGAACAAATTATGGCGTCTATGGTTTTGAATGAACATACATCAATGCGTTCATTTGAAGATAGATTGGTCGATGAATTTATATGGAATCGTAACCGTAATTTGAAAAAGACATGGGTTGATGTTGATTATGGTATGTTCTATCAGAATACAATCAATGGTAATCATGCTGATGGTAACAGATTTAGTATTTCTGGTGGTTTTGATTGGCAGGAATCTAATACGATGATTTTGGGGATGATGGGGCATGTATCACATGTTTCGTCAAAGTTGGATAGAAGTGTTGATTTAAGTTATGGCAGTGTATCTCAGACTGGTCATGTTGATTCAAATGTATCAGATACGAATATTGGTTTTGGTGGTTACTTGATGAAAACGTTGGGTGATAAGTATCGTTTTTATGGTAATTTGATGATGGATATACATGTGTTTGATATAAAGCGTGAACAGACATTTGTCGATTCTATCACAGGTGACGGTAATGCGTTTAGTGTTATGTCAGAATTTGGTTTGTTGCATGATATATTGAATCAATATATTGTTGGTAATGCATATGCACGTGTTGGTTATAATTTTGGAGCAAGTATTACAGAACAGGCCGGTGGCAGTGATTATATGCACATGCAATCTGATGGGTACCTTGTATTAACGCCGGGGTATTCATTGACGGCACAAAAAAGAATTTATCCATCTGCATGGTTCCAGATTCGTCCATATGCATCGATTGGTATAGAATATGATGTCTTGGGTGCACCAGATACAGCAGAGTATAGATTTGCAACGACAGACGGATATTCTGAATATGGATTGTCGGTTGATCCGTTATGGGCAAATATTGGTGGTGGTATTGAAATGTTGTCTGCACATGGTATGCAGTTTGGCTTGGATTATCGCTATCAGTATAATGCAGATTTACAGTTACATAATATCAAAGTATCTGGTTCGTATCGTTTTTAAAATTAATGTCCCGTTTGGGGACATTTTCTTTTGGGAAAATCTTCTTAAGAAAAAAGTCTGTTTTTTTGTTGATAATGAAAATATATGTGCTACGAATCGTATAACTCGAATTAAAGAGTTTGAAACAAAGGAGAACATATGTCCAATACAAAACATTTGGCAGACATGTTAAAGGTCTGCAGTATCTTGCCAGTTTTTGCAGTTATGCCGGCAATGGCGACAGATGAAGCAAAATTGGGTGTCGATTCGTATTCGACTTTTGTTGAAGCATTAGCGAATGCTCAAGATGGGGAAAGTCATACTGTTTTATTGTCTCGTGATGTTACAGATGGTAAGGGGGCAATTCTTAAATCTGGTTCAGATGTAATAATTGATTTTGCTGGACACAAATATACTGCTGTTGAAGTTCCTGTTGGTTCAAAAGGTACTGAAACTTTGATGTTTCAATTGTTTAAAGACAGCAATGTAACAATGAAAAATGGAACAATATCAGCAATCAGTAATGAAGAGACTGGTGATTTGTTCAAAATGATGATTCAAAATTATTCAAATTTGACTTTGGATAATATGGTGGTTGATGGTACAGGTAATCCTGATTTGGTTCAATATGTTGTAAGTAATAATAACGGTCATACAAAGATTAAAAATTCAAAAATTATTGCAGGACCAAATGGGGTTGCGTTAGATGCTTATTATTGGCCAAAAATGGGATACACAGATGTTGTTGTAGATGTAGAAAATACAGAAATTATTGGCAGTATAGAAGTTACTGTTGACGGTACGAAGTCAATTGCAGCGGATACAAAACATGAATTAAATATTAATGGTGGTGTTTTGGCTGCACAGACCAATGGTAAGAGTAAAATTAAAAATTACGGTACATTGACAGTAAAAAATGTTGATATGAATGGTAATACTGGTACTGGATGGGGGGCTGCTATTTTTAACGCAGCAAAAAAAGCAGCAGATGGTGGTATCGCAGGCCGTGGTATTGCAGAAATAACAAAAGTTAATTTTGCACATAATGAAGCAACAAATTCTGGTGGTGCGATTTATAATGATGGCACAATGACTGTTTCTGAATCTGTTTTTGTTGGTAATGCTGCACTAGATGGTTTTGGTGGCTCGATTATGAGTTATGGTACCTTGAATCTTACAAATTCTGATTTTAGTGATAATATAGCCTATGTTGGTGGTGCTGTTGCTGTATCAGAAGATGATGGCCAGACATCTGTGTTGGGTGGTCGTTTTGAAGACAACCATGCATTGGCAGATGGTGGTGCATTGGGTGTATATCATAAGGCGACTGTTGATGGTACTTGGTTTGTTGATAACAGTGCAGGTTTAAACAAAAAAATAGATGGTGTTATGTATGAAGCCGCATCTGATGCAAACGGTGGTGGTGCATTGTTTGTTGGTCAAAAGGGTAAAGTAACATTGAATGATGTTCATTTTGTCGATAATGAAACGGGTGTCAGTGGTGGTGCGATACATGCACGTCATTTCTTGTCTGATGGTGCGTATTTGAAAATGAACACTGTTGAATTTGATGACAATGATGCCAAGAAAAATGGTGGTGCAATTGCAAGCATTTATGATGGTGTGATTGATGTTGATAATGGAACATTTACATCAAACATAGCCGGTCAAAATGGTGGTGCAATTTATATTGGTGTTGATATGAACTATGGTTCCAGTGATGGTACAGGTTCTGATTCAACAGACCATGGCACTATTAATTTCAGCGGTTTGAATCGTTTCGAAGGCAATATAGCAGGTGTCGCTGGCGGTGCAATTTATAATGACGCTGGTGGTACGGTTAATTTTGGTGGTACAACCGTATTTAAGGACAATAAAGTCGGTAAATATGCTGGCTTAAATGACATTCATAATTTGGGTACTGTTAATATCTTAAATGGTGCAACAGTAACAATGAATGGCGGTGTAACTGGAAATACTGGAACGTTTAATTTAGCAGAAGGTGCTGTATTAAATATGGGTTCTTCTACTATTAGTCAATCAAGTATTGTTTTGAATGGTACAGTGTTTGCAGATGTTTTGACAGATGGTTCTGCACAGTATATTGATAGAGCAGACAAAGCCGAAAACATGCGTGAAAACAATGGCGGAACATATGCCAAGTTGTTGGGTAACGTTTCGGGTTCTGGTTCTATTAATCTGAATGTTGGTTCTGTTGGAACATATAAAATGTTTGATCATGCAACAGATATAACAATCAATGCAGGTAAGGCATATGATGTTGATGTTATCAATGGTACAGATGTAAAGGTTTCATTGAAATCTGTTGAAACATTGGCTGGTGATACAGGTTTATCACAGCGTGCCGCTGGTGCAATCAGCAGTTTGGCATCATCTGGCAGCAGAAGTATTCAAATGGTATCTTTGGCTGCACAAAAGTTGTTGAATTCTGAAGATCCAGACGCAATCGCTAAGATTGAACAAGAAACTGCAAAATTGAACCCAGAAGATAAACCTGTTACACAATCTGTATCTACATCTTTGAATAACCAGGTGTTGTCATTGACTGCAGGCCGTATGTCTGGTGGTGCAGCAACAATGGCTGGTCGTTCCGGTGGTGATGCGTTGACCCAAGAAAGTGGATTCTGGATGCAAGGTCTGTATAACAAATCAAAATCTGGCAGTGCATTTGACGGAACAACACGTGGATTTGCATTGGGTACAGATACATTGATTGATAACAAATATACATTGGGTGCAGGTTTTGCATACAATAATACAAATCTGACATCTGGTACACGTGATACAGAAATAGACAGCCAGACACTGTTTATCTATGGTCAGTACAAACCAAACAAATGGTTTGCAAATGCAACATTGGCATATACTATGTCTGAATATACAGAAAATACTGATCCATTTGGTATTGCTGTTGAAAGTACATATGATGTTGATGCATTTGGTGCACAGTTGATGACAGGTTATGATTTTGCAACTGGTATCACACCAGAAATGGGATTGCGTTATCTGCATATTACACAGGATGCATATGATAATGGTGTGAATGAGATTGCTGAACAAAATACAGACTTCTTGACAGCAGTTGCAGGCCTGAAATATTCGTTCTATGTTGAAACAGAAAATATGTTAAAGTTCCGCCCAGAATTGCGTGCAGCATTAACATATGACGTTGTAAATGACGATACACATGCAACAGTTGCATTGCCAGGTGTTGGTGTATCATATAACGTAGATGGTAAGGCATTGAACAAAGTTGGTGGTGAATTTGGTATCGGTTTGACTGCTGAATACAAAGGAATGGAATTCAGCGTAATGTATGATCTGGATGTACACGAAGATTATACATCACAAACTGGTATGATTAAATTCCGTGGCCAGTTCTAAGAAAATAAAAATCCCCCGTTTGGGGGATTTTTTAATTCCTTATGCGGCCTGTTTAATGTTGGATTTAATGCTGCGTATATATTTACGCAGTTCGTCAATTGGAACCAATGTGCCATCTTGTTTTTGTGCAGACCAATAATCCCAACCATTAAAACTGACGCTGCGTTGCAGTTTGGCAGCCATAACATGAATTGATGCTTTGCCGTATAATTGATGTGTTAATTGGCCGTCTTGGGTTATCATGACGCGTTCGCCACGTGGACTGACCAATGTTTGACCGGTGAATAATAATCCTGCTTCAATCAATTCTTTGAAGGCAACACGGATTTCATCGCGTTTTGGTTTGCTGACTTCGATATCTGTTAGATCAATTGGTTTTATATTTGCGATACGTTCACGTGCGGCTGCAACATATGTTTTATCTTGTTCAATGCCGATAAATTGACGCCCCAGTTCAATCGCAGCAGCAGCCGTTGTGCCAGATCCCATAAATGGATCCAGTATAATATCGCCAGGCTTGGTCGATGCCAATATTACACGATGTAATAAATCCAATGGTTTTTGTGTGTTATGCAGGCTTTTGCCATTTGAATCTTTGACGCGTTCTTCGCCCAGGCAAATATTTAAATCCCAATCAGAACGCATTTGTTTGCCACCATTTAATTTTTTCATTGTTTCGTAATTAAATGTATATTTGCCTGTTTTGGTTGGTGTCGCCCAGATTAATGTTTCGTGTGCGTTTGTAAAACGTGTACCACGAAAGTTTGGCATAGGATTTGTTTTTACCCATACAATATCATTTAAAATCCAAAAGCCCATATCTTGTAACATTGCACCAACACGGAATATATTATGATAACTGCCGATTGTCCACATCGCACCGTTTGGTTTTAAAACGCGTTTGCATTCGGACAGCCATAGACGTGTAAATTCATCATATTGTTCTGGTGATTCAAATGCGTCCCATGAATCACGAACCGCACGTGCAGCGGTTTGGTCTTCGGGGCGGTATAATGTTTTTGAACCCAGTTGTAAATTATAAGGTGGATCAGCGAATACTGCATCAACAGATGCGTCTGGAATGCCACGCATCATTTCAATACAGTCACCTAATAAAATCTGATTCAGGTATTTTTTCATCTCTCCACTGTCCCTGTGGTATATATTTTATCATATTTTTGGGTGTAAAAATTTGGTGTGTATGTAAAAAAAATTAAATAAAGCACTTGATTTTTATAAAAAGACAATTTTTTTATATTTAAATTATGCTTGCCAATATTTGATTTGATTGCTAACCTATATCAGCATGAGATGTCCATATTGTAATTCTACAGATAGCCGTGTAACAGACTCACGTCCAGATACAGAAGACGCGATTATTCGTCGTCGTCGTGTTTGTGAACAGTGTGGGGCAAAGTTTACAACTGTTGAACGTATTCAAATGCGTGATTTAATGGTGCGTAAAAATAGCGGTAAATTAGAAGCGTTTGATCGTGAAAAACTGCGTCGCAGTATCAAGTTGGCATGTCGTAATCGTGAAGTTGGTGATGAACAGATTGAAAAGTTAGTAACTTCAATTCATCGTCGCTTGGAAACAGAGGCACCAGATGAAACAGTTACCAGTGCGATGGTTGGTCAGATGGTGTCTGATTCGTTGTTGAATTTGGATCCGATTGCGTTTGTTCGATTTGTTTCTGTGTATCGTAAATTTTCACGCATATCTGATTTTAAAAAGATTATTGATAAAATCCCAGAAGATGACAATGGTGCAATTGTATGTAAATTGCCAAAGACTTCGCTGTTCTGATAAGATGAAAAAAATATTCGCATCTTTTATGGCTTTGTTTATACCACATATGGTGTGGGCTGTTGATTTGCCTATGGTTTTAACAGATGTTGATGCCAGTTTGTATCAACAGATATTTGCCTTGCAGGATAAAGAAAAGATAAATACAGCAATAAATGTTCAGGGACAAATTGCAGATCAATTATTAATGAACGAAGTTTTGTATCAGCGATATATTTCTGATACATATCATACGCGTGGCCGTGAAGTCGCAGCATGGATGGATAAATATTACGATATGCCTGGGGCAAAACGTATGGAAAAGTTGGCCAAAATAAAACAGGCATCTGTTCGCAAGGCGTCTGTTCCAAATATGATAAGTGGATCTGAATCAATCGATACCGCACAGTCTGAAACATGGACCGCAAAAAAATATTCTGGCATGGCAGATAAAAAAATTAATGAATTTAAACGTGCTATTCGTAACGGTTCAACCAAAGTTGCACGACAGATTTTAGAAGATAAAACAGTCAGAAAAAGTTTAACAGAATCAGATTATGGGCGTTTGGCGGGACGTTTGTCTTATTTGTATTACACAAATGGTGAAATGGAGTTAGCAAAAAAATGGGGATTTATTGCATCTGATGCTAATTCTGAATACGGTTTGTGGGCAATGGGGTTGTTGTACTTTAAAGAAGAAAACTATATTGAATCGCAAAAGTATTTTAGTCGTATTTTAGATTTACCGCAAATTAATAATGCTCGCAAGACAGAAGCGGCTTTTTGGGCTGGGCGTGCCGCCGATTTTAAGGGTGATCGTGAAAGTGCAAAACGTTATTGGCGAATTGCTGCGACGTATCCGATGGCGTTTTATGGTGCTTTGTCGGCAACAATGCTGGGACAACAACCACGTTATGAATTTTTTGATAATGAAGCGACAGAAGAAGATGTTGACGAGTTGTTGAATACAAAATATGGAAAAATGGCGTTGGCGTTGTTACAGATCGGTCGTAAAGATAGGGCAGAAGAATATTTGAAATATTTGATAACTTCAAAGGCGTCAGACAGAACATTACATGCGGTAAATTCGATTGCGTCTGAATATGGTTTGCCACGCGTTTCAATTCAATCTGCCAGTGTTATCAAAGACAGGGGAATTTTGGAAATTAATGATGATATTATTTATTCCGCACAATATCCGTTGCCTGATTGGGAACCGTTGGGTGGTTGGTCAATCGACAGGGCGTTGTTGTTGGCAATTACAAAACAAGAAAGTAATTTTAGAACAACTGCAAAATCTGGGGCAGGGGCAAATGGGGTTATGCAGATTATGCCCAGCACAGCAAAGCGTGTTGCACGTGCAAACAAGGTTGATTTGTCACAAATGGATATGACGAATCCTGAACATAATATGTTTTTAGGTCAACAATATATTGTTGATTTGTTGCAACATCAAAATATTGAAAATAATATTATAAAAATGTTGGCTGCATATAATGCAGGTATGGGGACAATGGTAAAGTTTGAGAAATCTTTTTATACGTATGACCCATTGTTATATATTGAAAGTTTTCCGGCGTATGAAACACGCAGTTATATAAAACGTGTTATGTCTAATTTGTGGCTGTATCGTGCCAGATTAAATCAGCCGTTGACGTCAATGAAGGAATTGGCACATGGAAATTGGCCGTTGTATAACAGCGAAGATGCGTATGTTCAACAGCAAATTAGACAACGTATGATGATTTAAAAAAAATCCCCGAAATGGGGATTTTTTTTATTTGTCTAAGATATCAACGATTTTAACTTTGAATATAACTGCTTTGCCTGCCAGACCTTCGACATATTGTTCTGGGAAGGTGATGTTGATGTCACGTTCTTCGCCTTCGGCCATGCCAACCAGTTGTTCTTCGAATCCTGGGACAAATGCACCACTGCCCAGTTCCAGTGGATAATTTTCCGCTGTGCCACCTGGGAATTGAACGCCATCTAAGAAGCCTGCAAAATTAATGATAACTGTGTCGCCATTTTTTGCGGTTTGTGTTTGGTTACATGCTGTTAATCCGATCATTGACAGTACTCCCATAATTGATGCGATTTTTTTCATGCATTTTCCTTTTCTGTTAATAGGTTAATTATTTATTGTAAACACATCTGAAACCGTATTCACGCATTGTTGTACCTTCGGCTTCGATACGATAATCAAAGTATGGTGTTGGACGCATTACATCAAATGATGGTTTGTCATATACCATAACAATACTGTCCGCATTGCGGCCACAGATACGCTTCATTTCATAGTCTGCAACAGATGCCAGTACAGAACGTATGTCGCCATCTATATCCATGCCGTCTGCATTTTGCATTAAACGTAATCTCATTTCACGCAGGTCTGTGTTACCCAATAATACTTCGACACGAACCATTGTCCCTTTGTATTCTTGCCATCTGGTTTCTTTTCTTGATGTTTCCCAACGGTTACTGGTTTGTTCTTTTTCTGCAGCGGTTTTTGGTTTAAAAGAATCAATGTTTGAATATTGATTGTCAGACTGCATAAAACCACTGGTTCGTTCGTTATATAGTGGTGCATCTGGTCCGCCGTTTGCAAAATCGTGTTCGTTATATGATGAATTGGACATGCAACCGCCCAATGCCAATGCACATAAACCTAAAAATAAAAATGATTTTTTCATAATATTTCTCTCTTACTTTTTTTTTAATTTTATCAAATAAACAGTTTTGATTCAAGTCACGATTTATGATAAAATTATATTGATGTCAAATATTGTATTAGAATCTTTGTTGAAACCATTGGAAGAATTCTATGAACCGTCGTTCGTAGAAGAAATTGCGATTAATCATGCTGGTGAAGTGTGGATGCGATTACACGGTGCACGTGTTCCGTGGGTGTCTTATAAATCTGAAAAGTTAAGCAAACAATACTTGGTTGACTTGATTCATACAGTTGCAAATATTTATGAACGGCCATTTAATCCTGTACATGGGATGCCTGTGGTTTATGCGACATTGCCTGGGAATCATCGTTTTACTGCGATTGCAGGACCAAATGTGCAGTATGATGAAAATGACATAACTGGTGGTGTTGCACTAAATATCCGCGGTGGCGGTGCACATGATACCAGTTTTGAAAATTATCATTTGCGTCGCGGTCAACAATTGTTAAAGGTTAAGCCACGTGAAAATATTCGTCCAGATGATCCTTATGACAGATTGATGTCCGCAATTAATGATGGCAGTCCAATATTGGTTAGTGGTGCAACATCAACAGGTAAAACAACCTTTTTGAATCATATGTTGACATTGATTGATAAAAACAGTCGTGTTATTACTGTTGAAGATGCACGTGAAATCAGGGTGCCCCAGGCGAATCGTGTTCACTTTATATTGTCGCGTACAGAACAAACAAATGATTTTAATTATGCACGTTTGTTGGACTTGGTTGTTCGTATGACACCTGATGTGATTATAGGTGGTGAAATTTCAACAGATAATGCGTCTGTGTTATGGGAAATGTTGGGAACAGGGCATGATCATTTCTATACAACAATTCATGCAGAAAGTGCCGAAGCGGCATATGCTGCGTTCGCAGACAGAATTTTACATACACAACCTGCGTACGATCGTATGGATTTAATTAATGAAATGAGAAAGAAAATTCGTGTTGTTCAATTATCGCGTGATGGGGCTTTGCGTGCTGTTACCGAAGTTGTTTAAAAAAATCCCCAAAACGGGGATTTTTAAATAGAAAACGTTTTATCTTGTTTAATCATCGCCTGTATTTCTTGCATTTGTCTGTATAAGCGAAGTGTAAATGCGTTATTACCATTAATAATTGGTTCACCCGCCAAATCAGAAGGCTTAACAATATAAATTTTATTTAATTTTTCGGGTGCCAGATTTACAGGAAAAGAAATTGTGTCACCTGGATGTGTTACTGCATAAGCGTCATAATAAGAGAAACGTCTGTTACCATATCTTGGAATTTTAACAAATACATCCCTGTCACAGAAAATGCTTTTATCTGCTTTGCCATCGCCGGTTGTGTCTAAATAAATATAGGCACTTTTGCGTTGAATAATTTTTCCAGTAAGCATGGTTGTCATATTATATTCCCTTTGTATTATATATTATATTGTAATACAAAAACGCAGATTGTCAATATTTGTATTGTGTATAAAAATGGGGACATTGCTGTCCCCGCTATACTTTTTTGTTTACGGATTACTTTCCGAATACACGATTATAAACTTTTTCGTTAATTTCGACTGGATATTCACGCATCAAGAAAGAATTATAATCTTCTTGTAATCCTGTTGCGGACATGTTTTCCATTTCTTTACGTAACGAATCCATCTTTTTTGCGTCTGCTTTTGGGGCAGTTGCCTTTTTAACACTTAATACATAAAATGCATCAGTGCCAGATTCAATGGAGTTTTGACCGATTTTATTGCGGAATACAGGGACCAATAATTCTGTTGGTGCACCGTCTGTGCGTGAAACAGTTGCGGTTTTTTTATTGGCCAGTTTGCCGTCTTTTTTATTTAAATCAACCAGCAATTCATTTGCACGAACATAAGCCTGCTTTTTTTGTTCTGCCTTGGTCCAGTCAGACACCAATGATTTTTTTACAGAATCAAAACTGGCTGTGTGTGCAGGATTAACAGAATCAACACGAACGAACAAGAAACCATTTTTTGTTTCAATCATTTCGCTTTCCAGACCCGCATCCATATCAAAGATTTTATCAATCATTGAATCTGTCATTAATTTATCGACAGGGCGATTTTCACGACTAAATGGTTTTATTGCAACATACTTTGCATTGTGTTTTTTTGCTGCATCTTGCATTGTATCACCTGCGATAATGTCGTCTTCAACCTTGACCGCAGTTGCGTATCCTGCATCATATTTATCTGGCTGTGCCATATCTGTTTCGATAAATACATAGGAAACACTTCTGGTTTCTGGAACAGTCTGAGGATTTTGTTTATAGAATTCAGATAACTGTTTTTCTGTTGGTGTGCCGACCTTGAAATCAGAGTATTTAACTGTTGCATATTCAATGTCGCGTTTACCATATCTGGCATTGTATGCAGCCAATACAGCAAATTCTGGAACCGGTACAGGTACAGATACAGAACCCAATACCATTGAACGCATAACTTGATTACGTAAAACGTTTGCAAATTCTGATTCTGTATATCCAGAATTGTTTAATACAGTATCAAATGCAAATGCAGAAAATTGTCCGTTAACTTGAAATTCTGGCATTTCACGAATTTCTTGGGCGATTCGTTTATCACTGACCACCATCTTTAAATCGTTTGCACGATTTTGTGTCATTTGTTGTGTGGCAAGTTTCGTCATTACACGTTGTGCAAATTCGTTTTGTGATTGTGCATCTGCATATGTTGCACGTTGCTGTTCACGTGTCATTTGTGCCAATTCACGCGATTTTTCAGCGTTAAACTGTTGTGCAGACACATCGGCATCGCCAACGTGTATCAGTGTGTTGTCACCAACAGCACCACCAAAAATCCATTCTGCAACACCCCAGCCCACGAATGAAAAAGCCAAGATACTAATCAAAATTTTTGCCACCGGTTTTTCCGATGCGTTTCTTAAATATTCTAGCATTTGTTCCCCTTTTGGGTTACCATAGCAAAATGAAATACATAAAAGCAACGAAAAAAAGGGGATTTTTCAATGAAAATTATTGCTGGAAACTGGAAAATGAATGGCTCTTGTCAGAACTTGATGCAGATGGTAACTGATTTGTCAATGTTGGAAACGCAAAATACTATAATTCTGGCTGTGCCATACACAATGTTATGTGTCGATTCGGGCAAGATTGCGTTGGCATCCCAGGATATCAGTATGCATGAACGTGGTGCATATACCGGTGAAGTTTCTGCGTCAATGGTTGCGGCGACTGGTGCAAAATATACAATTGTTGGGCACAGTGAATGTCGTCAATATCATGGCGATACAAATGCGTCGGTTCGTGCAAAGGCAGAATTAGCATTGGCAAATGGTTTGACCCCTATTATTTGCATTGGCGAAACAATGGAAGAAAAGCAGGCCGGAAAAACAATGGAAATTATCGAAAGTGGTTTGCGTGAATCTGTGCCATTAAATGTAACGTCTGATATTATTATTGCGTATGAACCACGTTGGGCAATCGGGGCAGGGATAACACCAACCGCTGATGAAATTGCAACAGCACATGACTTTATCGCAAAGATATTAACTGATATTGGATTGGGTGGTACGCCGATTTTGTATGGTGCATCAGTTAAAGGTAGTAACGCAGCAGAAATAATGTCTATATCACATGTTGATGGTGTGTTGGTTGGTGGGGCATCCTTGAAAAGTGATGATTTCATACCTATAATAACCAGTGTAAAATAGTTTTATAGTATATAAGAAACATGGAAAGAAATAATGACAGACGATAAAAAAGAAGTACAAATAGAAGAAGTATCAATTGATGATGCGAATAATAATTCTGATACGGTGGTTGAAAATTCAGAAGTTGAAAAACTGCAGTCACAGTTGGCAGATATGAATGATAAATATTTGCGATTGGCGGCAGAATTAGAAAATACACGTCGTCGCAGTGCACTGGATGCAGAATCGCGTGCCAGAAATCGTGCGATGTCAGTTGCTCAGAAAATATTGCCAGTAATGGATGCGGTAAATGTTGCATTAACACATGCACCAGATGACGAAGGTATTAAATCAATGGCGATGGCGTTGGAATCTGCATTCAAAGAAATTGGCATAACAAAAATTGAATCTGTGGGTCAGCCATTAAATCCAATGCATCATAATGCGATTCAAGTTATTGAATCACCAGAACACGCATCAAATATAGTTGTTGATGAAATGCAATCTGGATATATGTTTGGGGATACTGTTCTGCGAACAGCGATGGTTATTGTTGCAAAATAAAAAAATCCCCATTTTGGGGATTTTTTATTTACTGTTGTCCGCCCGTAATCTGATTAAGTATATTAGATGCACCACCTTCACCAGATATACTGCCAACTGTGGCACCCAATGATTCCAGTGTGGAGCTGTCTGTTAGATTTGAAGAACCATCACAGGCACCCGTCATAATGCTTACGTCAACCCTGCGGCATGCTGCCTTTTGATCGGGTTGTTTATTTTGTTCTTCTGGACATTCATCTTCGCCTTTGCCAATTATAATAAAATTATCATTGGTCAGTGTATTATTAGATTGTTCAATCAATACATCTTTTACTGCTTTTGCACGATTTTCAGACAGGGTTTTGTTTGTTTGATTTCGTCCTGTCCAGTCTGCATGACCAGTTAATGTTATACATGTTTCTTTTAATATATCTTCTGGGGTATCTGGGTTTTGTTCTTCGATGGCATCCCATATTTGTCCAACCAAAGCCTGTTTCTTTGTATCAGATATATCGTATTTGCTGCTGTCAAAGAACGTGTCTGCACCCAAAGAAATATTTGCAATTTCTTCGGCTTGGATAATTACTTTTGGAATGCATGTTGTTACACCGTTTTCAGTTTTTTCTTCGAAATTACTGTTACATGTGCATTTGTTGTTAGTTTGTGTTGCATTTGCATCACATGTACAAGTGGATTTGTTAACAGCACCCGTTAATTTACATTTACATTCATTACCAGTTTTTTCTGCTGTATCGATACATGCACAAGTGTTTTCTTGAATCAAACCAGTCAGTTCACATGTTTTCGGTACGCATTTGCCATCTTGTACTTCTTGATTATTTGCACATGTTATACATTTTTTCTGGTTTGCATCATGGTAACTGTTTGCGGTGTTACATGTGCAGTCAGGGTATGTTCCCCCATTTGCTCCCAAATCAGTACATGTTGGATTCGGCAATTTTTTAATTTCATTTTCGATTTCTTTGAAGCTATCTTCCAGTTTGCTGTATTTACGTTTGATTTCAGCAGATTTTTCTTTTGGTGCTTTGGCATTAATTGCCAGGTTGGCAACCAGACTGCCGACTGCACCAACACCTGCTGTGATTGCACCTTTCTTTATTTTGTCTGCTGCTTCTTGTTTTTGTGCGGCCCACAATTTTGCATCTTCGCCATTTGGATCCTGTAATGCACGTGCCAATGATGCGTATGCACCAGATGTTTTTCCTGTGCCAACATCATCGTACAGACCGGTTGTTGCACCGTCTAATATCGCTTCGGATTCGATGCCAGGCTTTACACCCAGTGCTTGTTTGCGAACTTTCAAGTCGTTTGCCAGTGTGACGTATTCGCTGTACAGACTGACCAGTTCGTTGCCACCTGGTAATTCAACATCGACTTCGCCACCAGCAACACGTTTTTCACCATATCTGCATGTAAATGTTGCCAGATATGCCTTCATTGTCATTTCTGCATCTTCGTCTGCATTTTTTTCTGCCAATCCAGATGCCAATTGCATTCCACCAATACCAGTTGCACCGATACCAGCAGCACCCAGTAATTTATTTTCTGTGGATTGTTCTTTTTCTTTCATTGCCTTGGCATTGTCACGCAATTCGTTCAGTTTCTTTTCTTTTTCTTCTTCGGTTAGTTCTTTTTTGACTTTGCCTTTTTGTCTTTCTTGTTTTTTATCATCTTTACTTGCTTTATCTTTTTTAGCAGCAGCAGGTTTGCCCGATAACAATTCATCACGCAAATCTTTTAACTTTTTGAATTCTCTTTTTTGCAGTTTGCTTTCATAAGCATTTAAAATATCTTGTGATTTTGTTTCAAAGATATTCCAAGCCTCGTCGACAGTAGTGGCATTTGTAAAAGGGTTTGTTGCATCGTCTGCGAATGCAGGTAATGCCAAAATAGTTAACAAAGATATTATATATAGTTTTTTCATTGTGCTTCACTGTTGTTAAGTTGTTCTGTTTGTGTTGTTAATTGTGTGTGACGGTTCATCATTTCTGCCTTGGCCTGTTTATACAGTGCTGTTTCGTCAACGCAGGTATTATCAACTTCACGTATTTTGTCATCTGGACAATCACATTCAGGGTTTGTGCTGTCTGGTGTACATTCTGTGGCGACGGTTCCGTCTTCGTTATCTGGTGTTATAACTGTTTCTTCTTCGTTATCAGGTGTTATAACTGTTTCTTCAATGGTTGTTTCATCATTATCTGGTGTGGTTGCAACCTTGTCCACACATGTACGGTCTGTTTTTGTCCCATCAATGATTTTCATTTCTTTGTTTTCAGGGCAGGATATTTTTGCAGTGCACCATCCCTGGGAATTGCCATTGGCATTAACCACCAGATAGAAATTAGATTTGCATGTTGATGCAACACATTTTATTTCGTTCCCAATTTTTTTATATGTTGCCGTTTGGGCACCATTTGAAGAACATGTATCGCCAACTTTTGGATCGTTGGATGTGTTGACTGGTGTTTCAGATGATGAATCTGGTGTGTCGTTATCAGAATTTGTTACTTGCTTGTCTGTGCAAGTCAGGTCTGTTTTATTACCAGCAATAATTTTTAGTTCTTTATTTTCGCCACAGTATGTTTTTGCAACACATGTACCATCTTTTTGTTGTATATTACTGTTTTCAACCAGGTAATAGTTTGTGTTACATTCAATCGCAATACATTTTAAATCGTTATCAACTTTTTTATATTTTGCAGTTTTTGCGTTCGCCATTGTACAAGAATCACCAGCCTGTGGACTTGTTTGTACAGGTGTTGTTGTTTGTGTAGGGGTGCCAGTTTTTGCTGGTGTGCTGCCCGTGTTTGTTTTGCTATCTGTGGCGGATGTTGTTGAATTTGAACAAATTTCGCATATTTCAAAAGCGTTCGCCAGACTTTTATAGCGGTATTTGTCTTTATATTCTGGGATGTCTTTATAGTACTTATAATTTGGATCACAGCATTCTATTTTTTCATTATAATTGGGAACCCATTTGTCATTTGCGTTAATACTACATTCGTATGCACGTGTTTTATCTATCTTTTTTCCTTTGAATACGTGACCAGCTTCTAAAATAACCAGTTTATTGTCTTTGCAATAATCGTTATCGCATTCGTAAACAGAATTATCAGGAACGTCAAAACACATACGGCATGCACCTGGTCTTTTTTTGTATGTTTCTGTTAAAGCCGTGTATGTTTTTTCTGTTTTATATAAAAATTCATCATCGTCAAACTTTTGATTCCCGGCCAATTTTATTTGTTTTTTTAGCGGACAAGATGGGCTTGTGTCTTTGCAACCGTTATTTGCAGGACATGCATTATTTTGTGTGTAACCAGTTGTGTTCATTGCACCGCTGCTGCCCGGAGCCGCAAATGCAGGTGTTGTTAGTATCAGCAGTAAAGGTATAATTATATGTTTTTTCATCTTTTTAATTTGCACTGGCCAGTTCCGCTTTTTTGGTTTCGAATTGTTGTTTTAATGTGTTTAATTCTGTTTCTGCAGCCAAGAAATCTGCGGTTGCAGAAACACATCCTGTTTCTTCGTCAAAGAACTGTTTTTTATCTTTACAGGTACATTTTTTCAGTGTGTCGTTCCATTTGTTTGGTTCGGTACACAGTTCTTTCTTATGATTATTTGCAGCAGTTTTGTCATTTGGTTGACAGAAACCATCGGCATCTAAATTCCAGCCATTTTTACAGTTACAAGTGTTTTTCTTGGTCCATTTTCCACCTGTTTCTGCACAAGAGTTTGCTTTTTCTTCGTCATAAGTTGATACGCATTTTCCTTCGCGGCTGATTGTAAAGCCTGTTTTGCATTTGCATTCATTGGTTTTATTGTTCCATTTCCCATCTGTTTCAGTACATGCTTTTTCTTTGTTTGCATTTTTTTGTGCTTCGTCTGTGATTTCACATTCGTTTGTAGAACTAACTGCGTATCCGTCTGGGCATTCGCATTTAAAATCGTCTGTCCATGTACCTTTGGTTTCGCCACCTTCGCATAATAATTTTAGTGTTTCAATGTGCGATTTGTTTTCATCATCACGTATCATTTCTTCTTCGTTACGGTCAATTGCTTCGGCTGTGTAATAGCATGCTTTATCAGCGTGCATTTCAAAATCGTTACTGACACAAACGCATTTATCATTTAATAATACAGTGTTTCTTTTTTCGCAGTTGCATGTATTTTTTGACCATGTGCCACCAGAATCTGTACATGATTTTTGTTTTTCTGCAGCGGTCTGTGTTTTCTTTGTCTTTTCGCATTCGCCGGTATCACTAAGTTCATATCCGTTTGGACATTTGCATTTTCCGTTTTTCCATGTGCCATCGGTTAATTCACATAAACCTTGTTTGGCAGAAGCGTTTAGTTTTTTATTAGATTCTTCTTCATCTGCTGCCAGCATTTCTTCTTCGTTACGGTCAATTGCTTCGGCGGTGTAATAGCAGTTATTGTCTTTGTGCATTTCGAAATCTGAACTTTCACAAACACATCTGCCATTTTCGTATTTAGTGTTGCGTTGTTTCAAACATTTTGCACGTTTTAATGTGCAGTATCCATCAGACTGCATTTCATAGTCTGCATTTTCACAAACGCATTTATTATTTTCGAATTTTGTATGTTTTTTATCTTTGTCTTGGTCGCATTTCATGCGTTCACGATCGGTTTGGCTCCATTCATGGCCGGTCATGTCGCCTGGTTTTTGGAAAGTGACAGATACATTTTTCTGGCATTTGCCTTCATTATTAACTACTTCGTCATTTGCACATTTTACAGTGCTTTTTGCAACACACTTGTTCTTCTTGGAATCCAGATAATGTGTTGACCAGTTGCATGTTGCTTTTTTTGTTACAAATTTAATTGTTTTTTCTAATGTATATTTTTTTTGTCCGGTCAGATTTATTGTCTGTGTTTCGTTTTCAATATCGTATTTAGTTTTTGCCTTTTGATCTTCGGTCAAGAAAGTAAATGTAACACTGGTTGTGCCGGCTGGGCATCTGTAACCTTTGGAAATATTTTTACCAGAAAAATATTTAGATGCCGCAGGCTTACATGTTGATGGTGATAAGTTTGCGGTTATGTTGCTTGGTAATGTGCCGTTATCAATTTCAATTTTTCCTGATATTTCAAAAATGATTTCTTGTGCAGGCTTTGTTGGAACGGTCAGGGCCTTTTTTGTGTTGGCTTCGATTTGTTTTTGACGTTCTGATTTTTCTGGTGTGGTTGGTTCTGGGGCCGGCGTATTACCCAGACCGCTGCGTGCAACAGTGGTGTTCATATCGTTTGCACTGGCCGCTGCAAAGTCAAAGTCAGGTTCTTGTTTTTTTGTTTGTTTTGTCTGTTTTGGTTGTGAACGTTCTGCGTCTGCTTCGGCGTCTGCTGCGTGGATTTCACCAACACGTTGCAGTTCGTCATCGTCACCAGCCCGTATTGTTGATTTTGGTTTTGCGGTTGTTGTGGTGGTGCCGTATGGTTCTGCTTCGTAATCTGTTTCATATGCCGCACGGTCCCTTTTTTGTGCGGCAACAAAATCAAAGTCTTCATCCGCAGGGGCTGCTGTTGTTGTTTTTTGCTTTGATGTTGCTTGTTTTTTTGTTATTTGAATTTTTTCTGGTAAATTATATCCACTCCTAGCTTTGTTTAATTTTATTGTTTGTGTAGGATTGTCAATATTATATGCAAAAGCTTGTTTTTGATCATCAATAGAATATTCTAATGTCAGGCTTGTTGCCGTCGACGGACATTCAATAGTATGTACTAGGTCTGAATTTGCTGTGTGCAGACTGGACCCTTTGATTTTACATGCGTTTGGTGATTTAACAGTGACACGCAGTGTTATATTATCCTGGCTATCACTGACCTTTGCACCCCCATTGATGCTTAATACTTTGTTTTGTGTCGCTGATGATGCACCAAATGCGGGCAGGGCAGGCAATAAAAATGCTGTAAAAATGCCGATGATGCGTTTCATGAATATATTCTCTCTAATAAATAGATTTTATCATTTTTTGTATATTTAAACAAGGGGATTTTTTTATAAAGAATATGTGTTTTGTAATAAAAAAACGCCCCGTTTTGGGGCGTGTGATTAATCTTTTGGTGCTGGTGGGCCAGCGTTCATTTTTTCTCTTAGATTATTTTGTGCTTGTTGTATTTTGTTTTTTAGTTCGTTGTCGGCTTTTTCTTTTGTTGCAGTATCTACGCAATGTGTTCCGCTAAGGGTATATCCTTTTTTGCATTTGCATTTTCCAGCAATCCAATTACCGTTGCCACCAGATGTGCAATCACTTTTTGCAGTATCTTTTTCGTGTTTTTCTTGTTCTTTTGCAGCCTTTTCGTTTTCTTTGTATTTTTTATAATCTTTTTCGTTGTATTTTGCTTTGTTGGCTTCTTTTTCTGCTTGTTTTGCCTGTCGTGCCTCTTTACGTGCAGATTTGTCGTCATTGTCGTCTGCATCGTCAGCATCGTCTGCATTGTCTTTAATCAAACATCCTTCTTCTTTGTCCCATTTTGTACCCTTTGGACAATCGCATTTGTTAAATGTTTTTATCCATTTGCCGTCAGATTGTTCGCACAATTCTTCGCCCAGGGCACGTTCGGCCTTGGCCCTGTCAACGGCACGATCGATTGCACCAGATGTTATTGCACCAACAGCCATGCCAACACCCGAACCCAATGCTGCAGATGATGCGGATGTTTGGGCACGTGTTAAACGGAATGCGTTTTCCATAAATGTTGTTATATCAACACCAAACCAGTTTTGATTGCAACTGAATGTTGAACCGGCATATGCTTTTTTAGATGCATATAATGTATTGTCTTCGCCAGCATAGAATTCGACGGTATAAACACAATCCAGTGAACGTTCGTCAAACATTGCACCCAATCGGCTGCATGCGGAACGCATGGAATCGCGTAATTCATACAGGCGTTTTTCGTCACGAACAATTGCCTTTTCTGCGTTGCCACGCAGGTTTCCAAACGCCTCCATTGTGCGTGATGCCAGACCGTTGTCTTGTTCTGTGCATTTTTGTGCGATTTTGGAACATTTTTGAATTGCTTTATCGCCGGCTGTCTTGCCCAAGCATTTTGTAAATGTTGTGCCGCATTCCGTAATTATACAATCGTTATATTCGTTGCCGCATTTGATTGTTGCGTTATAAAAAGATAATTGTGCATTCAAATCGCGGTCTGCCTTGATTTCTGTGTTGAACAGTCTGTATTCTTCGCCAGAACACTTGGTCTTCATGCGACATAAATCCATTTTGTCGCCCCATATTGTGTCTGTGTCACCGGCACATTTAGAAAAATCGTCACCACATTTGCCCTTCATACATGCACGTAAATCTTGGTCGCATTTGTTTTTGCCAGATGATGCAGATGATTTTGCAATTGCAGCATTACTGCGGGCAGATTGTGCGTTTAATGCAGCACGCTGTTTGCGGATTTTTTCAGCCAATTCTGATTCAGCACCGACGTTCATTTCTTCGTTAACGTCATCCAAGAATTCGTCAAATTGTGATGTTTTGTCTTCGATATCACTGCTGGCAATGGCAGTGTTTGGTATGGCATAAAACAACGTAAACGCAGCCAGTATGCATCCAAGTGCAGATGTGATTCTTTTTATACTGATGTTCATGTTTTCGTTTGCCATAGTGTTATCTTGTTTGTTGTTTATCGTAATGTTTTGCATGCTGTTTTATAGAATTGACACAACAGACCAGCAGATACTTTTTCTGTGCTGTCTGCACATTTGTCTGGCATGTTGTTCTGACATACTGTTTCGACGCATGATTCGTATTCTGTGTCTTCGTCGCAACCTTTTTGTATGCCCGTCAGTTTTGTTTCACGTGAATTTTGATATGTTGCAACAATCTTTGCCAAGATTTCGTCCGCATTTTCAATTGCGTTTGTGCGTTCTGCAAATAATTCTTCGCGGATTTCTGATATAAAATTGTCACAGCCAGTGGCCTGGACACCACATGCAGCAAAGAATTTGTCGAAATCTGCATTTGCTTCGCAGTTGCTGTAGTCGCCACTGCAGGCATTGTCCATTACCAAGCATGCAGAAATTTCCGATTCGCAATCAGACTTTGTGCGTGTTTTTTTGGCTTCTTTTTGTAATTTTTCCATTTTTGCGGAAACGCCAGCGGCCTTGCAAGATTGTTCAATTAATGTGTCGTATGTTTCTGTTACGTCATCGGCGGTACAGCCTGCAACCTTAGCCAGACATTGTTTTGTTGCCCATGTATAACGTTCGCCAGGATCTGTTGGAGCCTTTTTTAAATCTTTTTCAGAAATATTGTATTTTGCAGATGCACCGGCAGATACCGCACGCATGGCGTTCTTTTTATCTGGGGTGCCGGCACTGGCCGTGCCACAATATTGACAGCGTGCCGCAGGATTAGAAGATATATTAATCGCACATGCAGAATCCAAGCATCGGGTCAGGTTCGCACGTGAACACTTTGCAGCCGGTGCCGCATCAGCGACATGGCATGTTAATAATACAATTGGTAAAAATAATAAGTGCTTTTTCATATTCTCTCTTTCCAGACAACTATATCATAGAAAACGATACTAATGCAAAGAAAAAATATTTTAATAACACTTGACAAATCTATTTTATTTGTCTATATTATACAGTGTAATGAAAACCAAAAGGATTGAAACATGGCAAATACATTGAGAGATATCGCTTTGACAGTAGGTGCAGGTTCATTGATTGTGCTGACAACTATGTTTGGTATGAAACAATGTTCTTGTGACGACAAAGAAGTTGTTAAAACAGAAACTAAAACACCAAAAATTGAAGTTGTAAACAAGAACAACATTGTTGTTGGTGGTAATACAAATGTAAAAAATAACAGCAGAGTTGTTGTTGGTGATGATATTGTTGTTGAAAATAATAATGATATTGTTGTTAATGACAATTGTCGTGGGTGTGGTAAAGATACAGTTGTTTTGGTAATCGAACCAAAACCACAGCCAAAACCACAACCAAAGCCACAGCCAAAACCACAACCAAAGCCACAGCCAAAACCACAGCCAAAGCCACAGCCAAAAGATACTGTGAAACAGGTTGTTGCAGAAGAACCAAGTTACACAATTTCTGCGGTACATGTTTGTGTTCGTGGTAACAGTCTGTGCAGATAATTTTGTTTTTTGTGTGTTAAATAAGTCCGTCATATTTTGATGGACTTATTTTTTTGTTTTTATACTAGACAGATAAAATATTCTTATGATAAGATATAATTTGTATTAAAGAGTGTAGGAATGAAATTCATTAGAATATTGCTATTTTTGTTGTGTTTGACGCCTGTGGCATCATTTGCTGCGTCAAATGATTTTATGATGGCAGCCCAGTTGTTGGCGGCTGCGAAAAATGCTGATATTCAGCAAGTGCAAAGTTTGGTGAATGCTGGGGCAAATGTTAATTTTGTTGATTCAACAGGTTTATCTATTGTTTGTACTGCATTAATGAATAACGATGTTCGTGCTGCACAGATTTTACAGATGTATGGTGCAGATGCGTCAAAGTGTGACGCACAAATTAAAAAGTTTAATAATCGAACAAAGCCTAAGAGTACGGGGGGGCTATTCAGCGGACTGTCGTCTGCCCAAAGTCTTACTTTAACGGCGGCGGGTGCCGCCGTTGTTGTAGGTGGCTTGTTTTTGTTATCGGATTTGTTTGATCCTGGTAATGATAACGATTCTGCGGCCAGTGGTGGTAATCGTCCAGATAATAACCCAAATAATGGCGGAACTACTGGTGGTGGTTCGTTGGCGTTGACTGTGCCATACAGTCCGGCATATCTGGGGGCAGATGGAAAAATTACGACAGATGATACTGTATATCAGGCTAATTTAAAATTGTGGGATCCTGTCGGAAATAATGTTCGTGCATGGGATTTTAATTATTTTAGACCAACTGTTCAGTCTGAAAATAATTTTGTGGTTGATGGAATTCATGTGCCTGTACAAAATTATTTGTTGATGATGCATGGTTATTATGCATTTGCAAATGAATATATGGGTCAGGCAGTGTTCCGTGATACATCTACAAGAAATCCTGTGCCACTGGGTAATAAAACAGGTGGAGGCAAGCCTGTGTCTGTTGGAATTGTGACTGCAAATGGTTTGAATCCATCGGGGTCTGCAATACGTGGCGATGGTATTTCTTTTGCGGACGGTGCCAGTGCCAGTGCAACAATAGAATTGGTTGATAAATATTTAAATTACAATAATCCAGATAAAGTAAATGGTACTTTGGGGACAGAAAAACTAGGATATGATTTTTCTGGTTCTGGTACTGCAATGAATCCTTTTGCCAGTGCATATGATAATTCTTTGGGTAAGATTATCGCTGGTTGGTACGGTACAACAAACGATGTAACAGATGCGGATGCACGTGGGTATGGGGACTTTTTTGGCTTGGTGCCAAATGGACGTTTGGGAATCTTGCGAACAGGTGGCGGAAAACAATGGGTCAGTGTTCAAGATCCAACAAGTGGTGCAGTTGTCGGAAATGTAACCGATGCAGATGATAATTCTGTTATCAGTTCTGGTGATACAATTGTATTAAATGGTGTTACATATAATCTGACGTTGGCATTAGATGAAACCTTGTTAACAAATCCGACAGTAACGATTGGTGGAACAACATATAAATTGGATCCAAACAGTATAATGCTGTTGGGTAAATGTGCTGCAGATGATTGCACAGAATCTGATATTGCTATTTATCAAGGAACAGATGGATTTTATTATGTGAATACATCTGGTGGAAATACAGTTGACGCTGTGTATGTGATGGATAACAACAATTTGTATGTTCAAAAAGAATTGCAAAATGCAGATTATAAAAATTTTGAAGTGTTATATAATGCCCGTACGGCTGCTGATGTTATCGCAAATGTATCTATCTTGGACGTATCACGTGATAATGATTATAAAACTGTCAAAGATATGCCTGCGTTTGTTGGGACCAGTTCATTGCCAGATAATGAAGATTTTGCCAGATTGATAAATTCTGTGTATGAACAACAACAGAACAGTGCCAGTGAAACTACACAGGGCGATTATGCAAATCAGCTGTTTAATGGATATGGTGCTGCATCACCAATTCTGGTTATGCCAGCAGGTGAATTTACGTGGAATAACGGTATGGCATTGGATGCAACATTTGAAAACTATGTTCCTGTATTATATGGCAGCAATATGACTAATCGTTTTATGACTGTTGTTGCAGTGCAGCATGCAAATGGTACATCTGGTGCGAATTCAATCGGTGCATATGGCAATGGTACAAGTTCTGAATATGGACCATTGTATTTGGCTACTTATTCAAAAGATGTCAATAATACTCCGGATGATACCAGTGATGATGTTATATATATGTCACGTAAATGCGGTGTCGCAGGAACTGGTATCGGTTCAATCGACCCATGGTGTTTTGCATCTGCGGGGGCAACAACTGAAATGGCAACCGCATCCGCAGCAGGGGCGGTCGCATCATTAAAAGGTGCATTTGATTATATGTCTAATTCACAAATATATCAGTTGTTGGCTTTGACAGCTGATGGATATTTGTTGGGAACAGATGCATCGGGTGTTGCATTTACAACTGATTCTTTGGCGGCTTATTTGAAAAGTATGTATTCGTTGCCACCAGAATATTATGCGAATAATTTAACATCAGAAAAATATTTGGCTGCATTTGCAGAAACGTATGGTTACGGTTTGATTAATTTGGAACGTGCAATGACACCTGGTAAATCAATATACTTTTACGATGGTAATAAAATTGTTTCGGCCGATGGTAATGCTTATTGGCGTGGTGCATCAAATACTGTATTCAGACCATCTGCAACATTAAGTTTACGCGGGGCATCAATCAGTGCACCTTTCTATGATGTTTTAGAAAGCGTTGATGGTAATATGTCTTTGCCACGTGTTTGGGAAAATGAATTTGCATTTGGGGCAACTGATACACGCGGATTATATATGGGTGATGTTTTGGGCGATTTGAAAACAGTGCGTGATAATTCAAATACTGTAAAAATTGGAAACCTTGATTTTTCGATGGCTGTGTCACAGCGTGCATATGATGATTATATGGGCGGATTAGATAGTTTAAATCTGTCATATGATTCTGGAAATTGGAATTTTGGTGCATCATATCAGCGATACCTGACAAATGGTACATCTCGTTTCAGTGGTTTGCATAATCCAATTATGGGGTTGGCAACAAATGCAGTTGTATCAAATGCAGAATATAATTATGGCAAATGGGCATTTGGTGGTCATGTATTTTCAGGCAGTATCACAGATGAAGGATTATTAGAAAATGATCCAACGATATCGTCACAGTATATGCCTGCAAGATTAGGGTTCATGAATGGTGCGGATTCGTTCGTGGCGTGGAATAATGGAAAATTGGCGGTTAAAACATCGGTCGGTGTCGCAAATGAATCAAATACATTATTGGGGGCATATACAGATGGATTGTTAAACTTGGGGGCAGGGGAAACAGTTTATACAGGTATTGAAACAAAATATAAATTATCTGATGATGTTAACTTTATGGCAATGGCAACATTTGCACGTACGACATCTGATGCATCTGGTAATTTTGTGTTGGGATTGTCTGATATTTATTCTAATGCGTTTGCATTGGGGGTAAATATCGGAAAATTTGAATTCAGTATATCACAGCCATTGGCAATCACAGAAGGTGCATTACAGTATGCGTATGCAAAATATGATGTTGTAAATGATGGTAATGATAATTATTCATTAAATATTGTTGATACGCATATCGCTGATTTGTCTTTGCGTGCAGATGTTCGCGAAACAAGATTTATGGGAACATATCGTCATAAGTTTGGTGAATTTACAGATGCTGCGTTTGGATTTATATATCGTGTAAATCCAAATCATACAGATGAATTTGGTAATGAATCTATATTTATGATGAAGTTAAGTCACAGATTGGGGATATAGTTTATTGCGTGTAATTCTTGACAAAGATATTTTTTATAGTACTTTTATCCGAATAACAGGATATAGAAATGGAAAGTAACGCAAAAAAACTATTTCGTGTTGTTGTTGATTATGTTCAGAATTTAGTTCCAGCATATAAAGATACTAAGTTTAATATTCAACAATCGACTACGCCAGAAATGGACGCACAGGCATTATTTCGTTTATTAAACGGTCATACATTTTGTGAATATTCGCGTAATGGCAAACAATATTTATATTGTTTTGTGTTTGATGCAAAAGACCTTAAAACTGCGGAATATATCTTGCGTTCTAATGGTATAAAGCCAAGATTGCATTTAAGTCGTTATTATAATACCCCAGATTTGGCATTTCGTGTACCAGTTCGTGATATCGAAAATAATGTCAAGGCACATAAATTTAAAGAATCTTTGATGGGTTTGCGAACAGGGTTTAATATGGATAAAAATGCAATTTTGCATTTGGATCAGATAAAGCAAAAGGTTAACTAAAAAAAATCCCCAATTTTGGGGATTTTTTATTTTTTAAAGTATTGCGTTTTTTGTGTTTTTGATATGGATTGCATTTCTTTAAATATTTTTTCTGCTTCTGCACTTGTTTTTGGTGCGTTGCTGGGGACGGTTGAAAGTCTGGCACCGTTTAAAACGATAATTTGTTCTGGTTTTAAATCCTTACCACATTGGATGTAATGTTCTGATTCGTCGTAATATTTACCAAAGCATTTGCCATTTTCAACTGCGACAAAGCCATTTTTCTTTAGTGTATCGCATGTTGGTTGTGTGCCATACACGATTTCACCGTTTGCCAATGTTTCGTCAGATTTATTCAGCACACCGTCGCAATATACGTTAACATAATTGCCGTTAACCATAACTTGATTGCCAGATTTATTTGTTTTTCGACGTCCAAAACAATCACCAGCATCAGACAACAGACTTGTGTCATAGTCTGTTTTTACGATGCTGCTGTTATTAATATCGTTGCGACTGATAAGTGTTGCGGATGTTGTCTTGCTTACCAATGCGTCTGGACAGATATATTTCATACCGCGGCATTTGGCATCTGCGTCCCACATTTCCGCATCAAATCCGGCACCCATCCCAGTATAACATTGTGTTGTATCCATACGACATACAGTTAATTGTTCCCACCATGGGGCGGATACAGCGACATCTGTATATATTAATGCTAATAATGATATTATTAAAAATCTGGTCATGTTTCTCTCTTGTCCTTGTTTCATTGTATCATATTTTTTTGCTTTAAACTATCTTTTATTGTTTGCAATAACCCCAATTTTTATTTGCTGATGTTTCTTTGTCATATTCTGACAGTGTTTTTACACTGCTTTCTGTATCGTATGCTGTGCTTACCCATGTTCCACCCAGACGTTCGCATTCTTTGGATAATTCGTTAGACATGCCGGTACGTATTTGATCCATGACAACATTGATATCTTGTAATACAGTGTGTGGTAATGCATTTCCACGTTGTGATGGTCTTATGCATACATCGTATGCGTAACTGGCCAATTTGTGATATAAACTGCCTGCATAATCGACACCGCATTCTATTTTTTCAGTTGGGTATCCTACATCTCCGCCACCAGGACAGAACATGCCTTCGGGACATTTGATACATTCATTAATTTTTATTGTTTCTGTTTGCAATTTAGTTCCTGCAACATATGTTGGATTTTTTATGGCACGGGTTTGTAGGTGACCGATTTTTTTAGTTGTATTTGGTGTAATAGCGGACAATACTTTGCTATAATGTAGATCTTTATTTACAGTATTATGATTTGAGACTATTTTTATTTCTGATTCTATCAGGTAGTATCCTGGTTGGCAATAGTCATAACTTTTTGTGCAAGATTTAGGTTTATAGCGTGTGTTCTTTTTTCCGAAAACTTGTGCCCTTTCTATATTTTTATTACATGCGGGGTTTGATACAAATTTTTGTGTGCCTGGGGTGTATGTTCGACAGCCGTATGGATATGCGTGTAATGTATCAGTTCCCGATACAGCACACAGTTCTTTGGTATATTCTTGCAGTGTAGATAGACACTGTTGTGCAATTTGTTGATCAACGATATCGTACATTGCGGTTGTTAATTCGCTTAAGCCTTTTGAACCGCCACCGTACAAATTGCTGCAAGTATCCAGTTTTTCACGACACATTTGTTCTGATAATTCCAGGCGAGAACCCAGTAACAGTGCTTCGTCAGTATTACTAAAGTCTTTTAACGATTTGTTTTGTTCGTCATAACATTTGTTTACGACGTCCAGACATTCTGCTTTTACTTTGCGAATTCGATCTTGTTGGCCTTGGTGTATTTCAGTGATTGCCTGACGCAGAAATTCGTTCCATACGTTGTCTGATATATCGCGGCATGTATCCAACCCACGTTTCGCATAATTACGCATGCTGTTTAATCTTTCGACCAACAGACGGTTCGTCTGGTTTGTCAGCAAGTCGCCAGATAAAGACGTTTGTTTGTCCAGTTGAAAGAATTCAGCAGTGTATATTGGTTCGCCTGTTTCATAGTTCAGATATCGACCTGTTATATCCAGACAGTGTACATAGTCTGTGCCACATGCAGAATTTGCAGTGATGTCTTCTCGTACTTGGGCAATACATTCATGAATTGATGAAGAGTTGTGAGAATTATAATTTTCCAGGCGTAAATCACCCATTGTGTATTCTGTGTCACGAATTGTTGCGTTTGCTGATACAAGTTGTTTGTCCAAATTGTTTACCAGTAGTGTACAATCATTTTCAATATACATGCCATACGCAGATACAACCATTGTTTTTGTTGCTGCATCAGGGCAACTTTCGGAAACCATTTCAGCACATTGTGCGTGTACTGCGTTATAAAGAGATTCGCCGGATAAATTGGCAAGATTGTCGCCGCCAGCCAAATCTGTCGTTGACCAAATTGCGTTAATGTCGCCTGCGACATCTAGTGTGCCTTGGGTTGATAATGATTTTTTCTTGGTTTTTGATAAAACGTCACTGATACCAGATAATTGTTTTGCACTGTTTGACTTATCTTTGGCATTTGCTTGGGCGGTTTCGCCTTCGCTGGCAGAAATCATTGCGTTAACTTCGTTGGCTGTTTTGTTGATAACGTTCAGGTTTAAGTCCCTGAAATCTTGTAATTGATTTGCAGCCTGTGATAATGCACGTTCGCGGGATTGAATTTCTGTTAGTTTTGAAGAACAATAACATCTGCGATATGTATCATTTACTGTGCCACAGAATTGGTCCATGCATGTAAAGTATGCGTCACGGCATTTGTTGTATCCATCGCCCATTTTTTCGGCTGGTTCTGGTGCACCCAATGCGGCACGGCTGACGATGGCACGTGCACTGTTTGTATTTATTGATTGGGCAATACGAGTGTTTTTACGTTTTGTTGATAAATTTGGTTGTGCAGTGCGGCTGACTGTTCCGGTGCGTACACTGGTTTGTGTAGCGGTACGTGCATTTCGTGCAGGGGTGTTTGTGCGTTGAGTTGTTTTTTGTGCAGTATTTCGCACAACAATGTTTTTGTTGTTTGAAGCACGTTGGGTTGCTGTGCGTACAGTTGTTTGAGAACTTTGATTTCTGTTAATGCTTTTTTCATTGCGAACAGCAGCGTTGGCAACGCCAACACTGATTAACAGCGTGACAAGAAAAGTTATTCTCCGTTTCATTCCATATAATATAAATATAGTTTATCAGAAACCTGTAAATTAGACAAGAAAAATGCATAAAAAAAAGTAATAAAAAAAACCGCAAAATGCGGTTGTATTATTGTGCGTTTTCAGAACCTGGTTTGTTGCGTTCAACAAATGTGATGCGTCCTTTGTCCAAGTCATATGGTGTCATTTCAACACGAACACGTTCGCCAACGTTGACCCAGATGCGTGCCTTACGCATTTTACCACAAACAGTTGCCAAAATTTCATGACCGTTTTCCAATTTTACGCGAAACATTGTGTTTGGTAATTTGTCTTCGACGGTACCTGAAAAAACAATTACATCATCTTTTGCCATAAATAATCCTTAGATTTATCAATTTTTTCTGCTCTCTATGATAAATCTGCTGTATTTAAAAATCAAGTTGTTTTTATCTGCTTGCGAAGTTGGGTTTTATTTGATAAAATAAGTCATAACTTATGTAGGGTGGAGTCTAATGAATTTAAAATTTCTTGCAACGTTATTAGTTTTATTCCCAGGGATTGCTTTTGGTGCAGCACGCACAGATTCTGCACGTGTTGGGGTGCAGCGTGTGTCGGCGGCTGGTGCCAGAATGCCTAATGCGTCCAAAACGGTCAAAGCAACAACTGTATCTGCAGCACAGGATGTTGCGGACGAAGAAGAATATGTGGACGAAGAAGAAGAGTATGTTGAAGATGTTGCGGAAATTGAAGAAGTTGAAGAACAACCTGTAAAAACTACAAAAAAAACACAGGAAGCAAGTGCCAATTGTCGTGATGCGTATCGTGCGTGTATGGATGAATTTTGTTTGTTGGATGAATCCGAAGGATACAGATGTGCATGTTCTTCTAATATAGAAGCGTCAAAGTCTTTGATTCAAGAAATTCAAAAAATTCAAGAAGAAGCGGATAAGTTATATACCGAGGGCGTTGAACGTGAAAACTTAGGTGCCAAGGCCAGATTGGTTTTTGGTGAAAGTGAGGCGGCAAAGAAAAGTTCTCGTGCATCTGGTTTAAGTTTTTCTGATTGGTTGAAATCTGGTTCTGATGATGAAGAAGATGGATTGGGTACAGATTATGATATTGGTGATAATTTGTATGCGATGGCGGCTGAATATTGCGAATCGGAATTAGAAGCATGTGGTGCAAAAGCGGAAATGGAAGAAATGTTGTATTCACGTCAGGTTGTTGCAGATTGTAAATCTTTTAATTTGTATTTAACGGATCAGAAGTCTAATGCAATGGCAAATAAACGTACTGCCGAAGCAGCAGTGCGTCAGGCCAGACTTGCAATGTTGGATACAACAAATAAATATAATCGCGGTGAATGTTTGTTGGCGTATCGTGCATGTATTGCGGACAAAGGTGGTTGTGGAACTAACTTTGAAAACTGTTTAGATGCTGATTTGTTGGGTCGTCGTGCAAATGCATGCGAAGGTGTCTTGGATCAATGTATGGCAGTAAGAAAAGATGTTTTAAAAGATTGGGAAGCGGAATCTGAATCTATACTGGCGGACGCTGCAAAATATGCTGATAAATACCGTCGTCAGACATGTTTGGCACAAATTCAGGTTTGTTTGGAAGATGGTTGTTCAACATCAACAAATTCTGCATGTTTGACAGATGTTAATGTTGCGGCCGGTGTTTGCCCAATTATTGATGAATGTAATGAAATTATTCCAGGTATAAAAACAGTTGTAAATGATAAGTTGGGGTATTTACGTACACAATTCTGTCAAAATGATATTGATGCATGTCTGCGTGACAGATGTGGTGAAAACTTTACTGCACCAGAATGTGTTGGTAAAACGCCAATGGAAATAATTGAACTGTGTCCGCAAGATATGTTCCCATCATGTAAAAATGAAACACAGTATGATGTTATTGTGTCTGCTGCGGTATTGCAGATGGATTATCAGATGATGCAGGGATGTGTAAATTATTTCAGTGAACAACTGGGACGTACATGTGGTACAGATATGGCGTGTTTGGCATCTGATTCAACTGTTGCTGCATTAACGGAAATTCCAGAAGAAGAACAAGATATGATTGATTTGCGTAAAACAGTGATTGCTAATTCCAAGGCTGCTGTTGATGATTTCTTTAAACAGTTTGAAAAAGATAAAACTGTTGCTGCATGTCAAGATGCTGAAAAACCAGCAGGTCGCAGTAATTTGGGGTCTAGTATCTTTAATACTGCAAAATTGATTGCTGAAATTGGTGCTGAAAATCGTGCAATGCGTGAACTGGAAACAAAAATTGCAGAACTATCACGTCAGCAGGATTTGGAAGAAGCGGAAAAGAACTGTTTGAAGACTTACAAGGTTGAAAAACCAAAAGAATCAGACAAGAATTACAGTTATATCCGCAGTGTGTCATTTGAACCAAGTTTGCGTAACTGCCATGTTTGTCGTATGCAACAGGTTTGTGAAACAGGTGGCGAATCCAAGGCGACATCTGCGTTAAAGGCGGCTTCTGGTGGATTGTCTGCTGGTGCTGCTGCCGGTACAATGGTCAGCCCAGGTTGGGGTACCGCAATCGGTGGTGTTGTTGGTGCCGTTGGTATGGGAATTATGGGGGCGGCCAGTGGCGGTGAAAAAGAATTCTGTCAGCAGATTGAATCTTGTGAAGACATCAATATGTAATTTAAAGATTGGAGAGAGAAAATGTTTGCTAAGAAATTATCTTTGATTTGTTCGGTGTTTGCAATGATGGCAGTTTTGCCACATTGCGATTCGTTTGCTGCTGCAAAAAAGTCTGCAGGTAAGCAATCG
>JAZRGB010000055.1:0-11906 GCA_045643965.1 Candidatus Enterousia sp.
ACAACATGGGTTGATATGGATTGGACCAGATGCCGCAATGATAAACAAAATGGGTGACAAGGTTAATGCAAAACGTACTGCAATCGAATGTGGTTTGCCTGTGGTACCTGGCTCTGACGGGGCTGTTGAAACATTAGAAGACGCATTGAAATGGGGTGAAAAAATTGGATATCCTGTTATGTTAAAGGCGTCCGCTGGTGGTGGTGGTCGTGGTATGCGTCCTGTTATGACAGCAGAAGACATGGCAGAAGCGTATCAATTAACCAAGAACGAAGCAAAATCTGCATTTGGTGATGATACGTTATATATGGAAAAACTGTTGTTGCATCCACGCCATATTGAATTCCAAGTGTTGGGCGACAAACATGGTAACGTTGTAATATTTGGCGAACGTGACTGTTCACTGCAAAGACGTAATCAAAAAGTTATGGAAGAATGCCCAGCAGCAGCATTATCACAAAAGCAACGTGATGATATGATTGAAATTTGTAAATCTGCTGCAAAGAAAATGGGATACACAAATGCTGGTACTTTTGAATTTATGTTCGAAGACGGTAAATTCTATTTCTTGGAAATGAATACCAGATTACAAGTTGAACATCCTGTGACGGAAATGGTTTATGGGGTTGATTTGGTACGTGAACAAATTCGTGTCGCAGCAGGTGAAAAACTGGGATACACACAATCAAACATTATTCCAAATGGACACGCGATTGAATTTCGCATCAATGCCGAAGATCCAGAAACATTTATTCCAAACCCTGGAAAAATCACATTGTATGCACCATCTGGCGGATTGGGTGTACGTGTGGACAGTGCTGTTTACACAGGTTATACAATTCCACCAACATATGATTCAATGATTGCAAAGTTGGTTGTACATGCACAAAACAGACCTGCGTGTATTATGCGTGCATCACGTGCATTGGATGAATTTGTTATCGAAGGTGTAAAAACAACAATTCCATTACAAAAGAAATTGTTAAATAACAAAGATGTAAAACAATTAAACTTTGATAACCATTGGTTAGAAAACTTTCTAAAAAAAGATTAAAAAAAGCCGGTAAACACCGGCTTTTTTATTGTATAAATTGTTCTTTGTTTTTTTTATTTTTTTTGTGTTTATAATTATATTCACGCAGATAAATGTTTTCTAATTTTTTCAAAATCTTTTTTATCTGAATATAAGAATCGAAAATAGTTTCCATTGCTTCATCACGTGTTGGTCTTGAAGTTGCCCCGACCCGAACATATTTCAATGTCATGATAATCCTCCGGTGTTTTTTATAAAAAAAAGACCACATTTGAAAAGTGGTCGGGAGTTCATACAAATTTGACTACACAAATCCCGTGTACCTTACGATACACAGCATCCCGACCAATGTCGGGACTTTGTTGTGATAAAAATAGTCAATGGGGTATGAAGCCCGTTCACTAACAAATGTCTGAACTGATTATAAAATATAAAAACACAAGATTCAATAAATAAAAAAGCCGGTAAACACCGGCTTTTTTATGAACAAACATTGCACCTAGGGATGTGGGTTCGGGTCTTATAGAAAGTCCTTTTTCTTGTCATGCAGTGTCTGTGATATAAATATTATGTAAAATTATACATTGTTGCAATCGGTACGTTTTCCTGTATATGGGCAAAACTGGGCCACAGGACATTTTTCACACTTTGGACGAAGTGCCGTGCAAACATAACGACCATGTAAAACCATTACATGATTTACAATCGCGTGATATTTTTTTGGGATTTTTTTCAATAATTTTTTTTCGACTTTTTCTGGTGTATTGTCTGCATCTGTCGCCCAACCGTATCTGTGTGCGTTGCGAAATACGTGTGTATCAACACCAATGTTTGGTGCAGCCCATAACACATTACAAATAACATTTGCTGTTTTTTGTCCGATACCCGGTAATGTCATTAATGTATCGCGATTATGATATTTTTCAGAAAATGTATCTGATATATTTTCATCAACTAATTTCTGGGCCAACGCGATAATATTTTTTGCCTTGTTATTAAAGAAAGATATAACGCGAATATGTTCTTTTAAACCATCAATACCCAGTTCCAGCATCTTTTGTGGTGTTGGTGCAACGCGAAATAATTCAGGTGTAACTTCGTTTACTTTTTTATCGGTTGCCTGGGCAGACAATATTACTGCCACAGCAAAATTAAATTCGTTTGTGTGATACAATTCTGACCGTATTGTCATATCAACAGTCGGAACAACCAAATCAAAATATTGCTGTGGCGTCATTTGTTTTAGAACTCTTTATTTAATTTTCGAAGTTGATATATAATCATATCGTTTTGTTTTTTCTGTTCCAGAAAATGAAATATCAGCAATTGTTGTTCTGGTGTTGGATTAATTTCAAAACTGTCGCGACAGGTACCAGAGCCTTTACATTCGCCCGTTACAGAACAATAACTACAATTATATGAAAAAGTTTTGCAATACTTTGCCATTTTAAAATCTTTTATTGATGTTTCTGTTGCAATTCTTGGATTTTCTTGTTTAATCTTTCTTTGTCACGATGAACAAATTGTATCAAACGTACCACCAGTTCTGATTCTGTATCCAATGTTATTTGATGTTCACAATTTGTTGGTGTGTCCCTGCCCATCAGGCATTGAACCTTTGCACATTTTCCACCCAGTGCCAAATATGTGCAGTTCGATTTTGTGTCACTGCAATATAAATCATTTGGATATACGTCAATTGGTTTTGGTACAATTGAAACAACACGTGGTATATCATTATGAACATTGTATAAGTATTTAATTAAAAATTGATTTTTTTCATCTGCAACATCAACAACATGTTCGCAAGGTGAACTTACATCATATTCTGTTACTATTCCACCTGTTGTGCAATATCCGTCAACTGTCTTGTTTGGGCATTTACGACCAATATTACCACAATAAGAAATTTTATTTGTTGGCATTTTAATTCCTTTTACATTTGCTTTGTTGTGTATAAATGGTATGCACGAATTTGTTGTTGTGTATTGTACAAATCACGAACAATACAATGTATTAATTTATTTGAACATTTTGCACCATTATTAAACGGACAAATATTATTCATACACGCCATTTATACACCTTTTTTATTATGCTTTTTTTACAGATACAGACAGATTATAACCTTCGAATTCTGTGCTGTATTCACCATCACCAACGTGCATATCAACAATCAACGCATCACGCATTATACGTTTTTGATGTTGTTCGATTGCATTTACAACTGCAGGGTCTGCATTATATGTCATAACAATACGGTCTGAAACGTCCAAGCCTGCGGCTTTGCGTGTATCTTGGATAAAACGCAGTGCATCGTTTGCCAAACCTTCGGCAATCAAATCTGCATTTAATTCTGTATCCAATACAACAACCGCTGTGTTGTCTGGTAACGCGGCACCAGATACATCAGGCTTTACAGTCAGACGATTTTCAAATTCATCTGAATTTAATTCGTGACCTGCGACCAACAGTTTATCGCCAGCAATTTCATATTCACCACGTTTAACAGATGGGATTATATCTTTTAATGCCCCACCCAAACGACTGCCGATTTTTGGTGTAATCAGATAAACAAAACTGTCTGCAACAGTTGCAATATTTGAATCAAATTTAACAGTTTTTACATTTAATTCATCTTTGATTATATCTGCATATTCTGGCATATTAACACCCGCCACAGTCATTGAATTTAATGGCAGACGATTACGCAATTTATACTGTTCACGTAGTTGTTTGCCAACGGACACAATTGATTGTACACGACGCATATCGTTTACAATTTTTTCATCTGTATCAGATACTGTTGGCCAATCTGTTAAATGCACAGATTCACCACCTGTTAAATTGCGATAGATATATTCAGAAACAAATGGTGCAAATGGTGCCAATACGCGACACAGCGTTACCAGTACAGTGTACAGTGTATCAAACGCATCTTGTTCTTCGTCCCAGAAACGTGCACGACCACGTCTGATATACCAGTTGTTCAATATATCCAAGAAGCGAACAAATTCTTTAATTGCGATATCTGGCTTGTATTCGTCCAATGCAGATTTTACAATCGCAACCAGAACATTTAATTCTGCCAAGATATATTTATCAAGTGCATTATCTGTTGTTTCGATTAACTTTGCAGTCACATTACCTGCATTTGCATACAGTGTAAAGAAGTGATATGCGTTCCACAGTGGTGTTTGAATTGTTTTTGTTGATTCAACAAATACTTTACCATCTTTATCAACAGGTACTGGTTCCGCCTTCATAAAGTTTGAACCCAAAACAAACAGTCGTACAGCATCTGCACCATATTGTTCAATTTGTTCTTCTGGGTTTACAAAGTTCTTTAATGATTTAGAAAACTTCTTTTTGTTTTCATCAACAACCATACCGTTTGCAGACACAACCTTGAACGCAGGTTTATCAAATAATGCAGTTGCCAATACCATCAACGCATAGAACCAACCGCGTGTTTGGTCTTGACCTTCGATAATATAGTCTGCTGGGAATGTTGCATTAAATTTGTCTTGGTTTTCAAAAGGATAATGCAATGATGCCCATGGCATAGAACCGCTTTCAACCCAACAGTCTAAAACATCAGGGATACGTTTCCAGCCGTCTTTTTCCAGTTTGTCCAATGTTGGTCGGTGCAGGTCTGCAACTTCTACACCAAAGAATTCTTCCAGTTCTGCGATTGAACCAAATATTTTGAATTCGCCGTCGCGTTCCCATATTGGTAATGGCATACCCCAGAAACGATTACGTGAAATCGACCAAGGACGTGCACCTTCTATCCATGAACGGAAACGTTCGCCAGCACTGGTCCAATTTACGGTCGCATTATTTGCCAATAATTTATCTTTGATTTTTGGCACATCGATATACCAAGAATCGGTTGCACGATAAATCAGTTTTTCTTTACTGCGGTCACCAAATGGATAACTGTGTTTATATTGTTCTTTTTTAACCAAACGACCATTTGCCTTTAACCAATCCATAATGCGTGGTGTTGCAGCAAATATATTTTCACCTGCAAAATCAACAACCGTATCGTCAAAGTTGCCATAGTCATCAACATTTAACAAAACAGGGAATTTTGTATCGATATTTTTTGCCGCCCAAAAGTCATCAGCACCGTATGCAGGTGCGATATGAACAATACCTGTACCATCAGAATCAGATACATAATCTGCAGGAATAACTTGGAACAATAAATCTGATTGACCTGCGTAATATGGGAACAGTGGTGTATAATGTTTACCAACCAAATCAGAACCCTTTACACATCCAACTTCTGTTGCGTTTGCAAATTGTTTTTCATATGCCGCCAGTCTGCTTTTTGCAACAACATAAACACTGCCATCACTATCTTGCATACGCAGGTATTCCATATTTGGATTTACAGCCAATGCAGAATTTGCCGGTAATGTCCATGGTGTTGTTGTCCACGCAATTACCCTGTCACCGTTTTCCAATTCAAACCAAACAGTTACAGCATCATCAACAATTTCACGATAGTCTTGGGATGCTTCGGAATTAGAAACAACGGTACCATTTACCCAATCGTATGGATTTACGCTGTAATCTTTGTACAACAGACCTTTTTCATACAAAGACTTTAATGTCCACAGCATAGATTCCATATAGTTTTTATTCATGGTTTTATAGCCGTATTCATCGCCAATTTTTACCCAACGACCCATACGTTCAATAAATTTATCCCATTCATTTGTATATGTCATAACATCTGTTCTGCACATATCACAGAATGCATCGATACCACTGTCCGCAACGATATTTTTTGCAGATTTACCCATCTTTTTTTCAACAGAATTTTCCGCAGGCAATCCATGGCAATCCCAACCCAATTCACGGTTAACATATCGACCATTCATTGTTTGAAAGCGAGAAATCATATCTTTTACCACAGAAACACCCAAATGTCCCCAGTGTGGCAACCCATTGGCAAATGGAGGACCATCAAAGAAACTAAATGGATGTCCCAACTTTGTTTTTTGTAATGTTTTATCAAAAGTATTATTTTCACGCCAGTACTGTAACACTTGCTGTTCCAACGCTGAAAAGTCTGCACGTGGGTCTGTTTTTGGGTACGACATAATTCTTGCTCCGTATCTGTTTTATCATTAAAAAAAGGGCGTCCATACGCCCCAGCCACCGCCAAAGCGCAGTTGCCAGTTATCTAATAATAATTATTGTTGTTTGTTTCATGTGACGAATTGTACACACTAAAAATACAAAATGCAAGTATTGTATTAAAAAATTGACAAATGACAATGTTGTGATATCTTGTATTCAGAAATTAAGGTTTTTAAAATGAGTGACAATTTGAAAAAAGTTGAAAAAAAATTTAAAGATCAGAAAAAAGCAACGCAAGATGGGATCTTTAAAGAAACAAAAAAGTCGTTAAAAAGCAACGATACACAGAAGCAAATTAAGCCTTTGGGTTCTGGCAGTGATGATGAAATATGGACAATTTGTGGTTCAGAAAATATAACTTTTAAATTCCATACAGAAGACTATGGTAGACAGGTTATTTCTGTGACGATATCTATCACTATAAAAACCCCACGTTCAGAAAAAGTTGTAACAGAAGAATTTAACGACAAAGATTTTGCTAATAATTTACGTAATTTATTCTCGAACAAAGAAAAAGAAAGATTACAACAAGCCACAAAAAAAACACACGAACAATTCATGGAATTATTTAAAGAAAACATAAAGCAAAAAGGAGTGTAATATGACATTACAACAAGTACTAGAAACTATCAAAGCAGCAAACCAAATCAAACAATGGCCAAACGAATATCGTATTTATGCTCCAAATGGTGTATCTCATAAATTTGCATTGGTAAATTGCGATAAAAACGGTAATGTAACATCCTTTGTTACAAATTTAGATGGGGCTGTTTACACATTGTCTTCTGCTGAACAAAAACAAGTTCAAGCCGCATTAAATTTGCGTATGCAACAGTTGAATATCAAATCTATTTATTCTGGCGGCAACAGTGGACAAGGCAGATAAAAAAAATCCCCGTTTGGGGATTTTTTATTTCTGGTGCCGGTAATAGGGCTTGAACCTACGACCCCCTCATTACGAATGAGATGCTCTACCAACTGAGCTATACCGGCAATCATGCACGACTATAATATAACTTCAGAATAATTTCCACACTTTATTTTATGATTTTATTTTGCGTAATACAACCATGATTCCTGCAGGGGTCATGCCAGATATGCGTGACAAATCTGCAATATTTTCAGGACGTGTGGCATTTAATTTTTCAATTAATTCATTTGTTAACCCTGGCAGATTATCGTATTTAAAATCTGTTGGTATTTTTAAATCTGCATCACGTTTATAAGCCGCAATTTCACGTTCGTTGCGTGCAATATATCCTGCATAGAATTTATCGTTTTGGGCAATAATATCTTTTTTAAGATTATATATTTTTTCATACCATGCGTTTGTTATTAACCCTAATTCAACACCAATTTTTCCAAGTCTTGCAATTGCATTATCGCAACGCAATGACAGACGATATTCAGAACGTGATGTAAACATACGATATGGTTCATCAACACCCAGTGTTGTTATATCGTCAATTAAAACACCAATCATCGCGTTTGTTCTGTCCAGAATCAATGGTGCAATTCCCAGTGCATATGCCGCAGCGTTTGCACCTGCAACCAGCCCTTGGGCAGCGGCTTCTTCGTATCCGGACGTTCCGTTTATCTGTCCAGCAAAGAACATATGCGGAATATCTTTGGATTGTAATTTATCGTTTAACGCACGGGCATCAATCGCATCGTATTCGATTGCATATCCATAGCGTACAATTTGTGCGTTTTCCAGTCCTGGGATTGTTCGAATCCATTTATCTTGAACATCGCTGCCAAAACTGGTTGATATACCATTTGGATAGATTAAATCGCTGTTATAACCTTCGGGTTCCAAGAATACATGATGTGATGTATGTTCTGGGAAACGCATAACCTTGTCTTCCAGACTTGGGCAATAACGTGGACCAGTACCAACAATATCGCCATTATACATTGGTGCATTTTTTATGTTTTCGCGAATAACATTATGTGTGTTTTCTGTTGTATGTGTAATAAAACAAACACTGTCATAAACATTGGTTTCATCGCCATCTGCAAACCAATCATGTGGTGTATCACCCGGTTGAATTTCACAAACAGAAAAATCAATAGAATCTTTTTTTATACGTGCAGGCGTTCCTGTTTTTAAACGTAAAATTTTAAAACCGTTTTCAGACAAAATATTTGAAATATTTTTATCTGCATCTTGGTATGTACCATCGTCCTGCAAACGACCCGAAGAAATTTTTTCATTTCCACGCGTTACAACACCTTGCAAGAAAGTACCAGTTGTCAGAACAATTGATTTTGCGACGAATTTATTATTAACGGTTTTGTTTTTAATATCTAAATCTGTTACAGATTCAAACACAACGCACAGATTTTTATATTCAGATAAAATATCAACAACAGCATTGTGATACATATCGCGATCAATCTGTGCACGCAGTGCCTGGGTTGCAGCACCATGTGTTGCATTTAGTGTACGCCAGTGAATACCTGACTTGTCTGCGGCACGCCCCATAACACCACCCAATGCGGTTATTTCTGCGACCATTTGTGATTTACCAGGCCCGCCGATACTTGGGTTACAAGACAAGGCACCCAAATCAGATTCTGCCTGGGTCAGCAACAATGTTTTTGCACCACGACGTGCGGCAGCAGCAGCCGCTTCGACCCCTGCATGTCCACCACCAATAACAATTACATCAAATTCTTGCATTAAAAACGACCCATACCACCATTTATATGTAAAACCTGGCCGTTAATATATGACGCTTCTTCACTTGCCAAGAATACACATGCGTTTGCAATATCTTCTGGTTCACCAAATCTTCCTGCTGGGATTTGTGCCAAGTACGTTTTCTTTAATTCTTCAGGCAAAACATCTGTCATTGGTGTTTTAATAAAGCCTGGGGCAATTGCGTTGGCAGTAATACCGCGTGATGCAACTTCGGCTGCGATTGATTTTGTCATCGCAATCATACCACCCTTGGATGCAGCATAGTTTGCCTGACCCGCACCGCCAATAACACCAATAATTGATGCCATATTAATAATACGACCATATCTGTTTTTCATCATTGGCATAATCGCTGCACGGCACATTTTAAAGCATGAACGCAAATTTGTATTTATAACATCTTCGAACTGTTCATCTGTCATACGCATTAACAATGTGTCTTTGGTAATACCAGCATTGTTAATTAAAATATCAATTTTACCGGCACGTTCGATTGTTTCCATAATCAATTCAACAGCACCACCTTCGGTTGCCAAGTCACAAGGAATTTTGATGTATTCATCACCAAATTCTGATTCCATTTTTGCAACATTACGACCAGACACAACAACAGTTGCACCGGCTTGTTTCATCTTTTTTGCGATTGCGGCACCAATACCACCTGTGGCACCTGTGATTAATGCAACACGTCCTGTTAAATCAAACATCTTATATCTCCAATTTTTTTGCGATTATTTTATCTGTGATACGTGAACACAAACCTGTTAAAACTGAACCTGGGCCAATTTCAATCATATCAGTAATTCCCAAATCTACCATATTCAAAACACTTTCACGCCAACGAACACCATGCGTCATTTGATAAACCAGTGCTTCTTTGATTTCGTTTACATCTGTAAGTGGTGTACATGTTTTATTTGAAATCAGTGGTACAGATGGTGTTTTAATATCAACCCTTTCCAGTGCAACCATCATTGCATCTGCGGCAGGTTGCTGAATACGACAATGCACAGGCACAGACAACGCCAATGGCATCGCACGTTTTGCACCCTGATCTTTGGCCATTGCCATTGCAGATTCAACAGCATCTTTGGCACCTGAAATTACAACCTGGCCCATACTGTTATCATTTGCAACATCACAGCCTGCATCATCACAAATCTTGCGTAATGTATCAATTTCCATTCCCAACACAACTGCAGTCAAACCATGACCAACAGGTACCGCACTTTGCATTGCGTTTCCACGTGCACGCAACAGTTTTGCAGTGTCACCAACAGACAATGCACCAGCCGCACACAGTGCTGTATATTCACCCAAACTGTGGCCTGCAACATATTCTGGAATGCTTACACCACTGGCACGCAGCATTGCGATTGACGTTGCCATAATTGCAGGTTGAACGTTTGCAGTTAATGTTAAATCTTCCATTGGACCATTAAAAATAACGTCCGACAGTTTTTCATTTAACGCATCATCAACTTCATCAAATACGGCACGGGCAGCGGCATTGTTTTCATACAAATCTTTGCCCATACCGACAGTTTGTGCACCTTGACCTGGGAATATAAATATAGATGACATATATAACCTTTTTTTATATTACTGATTGTATTATAGACCCTAAAATCTCTAATCGCAAATATATAATCGTATTGAATTTATAGGTGTAAAATGCTGACATTATCGATACGAAACAAACAATAAAAAACCGGCAAATGCCGGCTTTTTTTATCTTCTTGGACCGCCACCCATTGGGCCACGCATCATTTGATTATTTTTATTTGGTTGCATTGAACCGACGCGTCCTGTAATAATTTTGTCACCAACCTGAATTTCATCAGAAATAATTTCTGTTTCTGTGGCTGTCGATAAACCTTTGGCGTATGGTATCATTATCATTTCACCGTTACGTAATATCGCCAAATGTGTTTGCGGTGTTGCACCATTTGCGTTTTCTGTAATATGGTTAAAATTACGTACCAAGAACGCAGAATTAGATGCTTTCCACACATTGTCGCGTTCAGAAATAATAATTGTTACAAACGCTGTCATACCAGGCATCAAACGCAAATCCGTATTATCAACATTAATAACAACAGTATAAACAACTACGTTCGATGTTGTTGTTGGCGACAAACGAATCTGACGAACAACACCTTGGAATGTTTCTGTTGGATATGCATCAACAGAAAATGTCACTGTTTGTCCATCTTTGATTACACCAATGTCTGCTTCGGATACAGATGTTTCAATCTGCATCTTTGTCAGATCTTCGGCAATTTCAAACAAGTCTGGTGTTTGGAACGATGCAGCAACCGTTTGACCAACATCGACTTTACGTGAAATAACAGTACCGTCCACAGGTGATACAATTGTTGCATATCCCAAATTTGTTACAGCACGATCATAAGTTGATTGTGCACGTTTAACAGACTGTTCCGACTGTTCATATTGTGTTTGTGACTGTTCCATTTCAGCACGTGAAATCATGTCACCTTCGTACAACATTTTATTACGTTCGTATTCATTTTTAGCAAAGTTACGCTGCGATACTGCACTGTCCAAAGACGCTTTTGCTTCGTCAACAGATGCCTGTAAAACAGATGGTTCAATAGTTAATAATATATCGCCTTTTTTTACCTTGGTATTAAAATCAACATACAGATTGTCAATCGTTCCAGATACCTGGGATCCAACATTTACGGTGTTCACAGGCTGTATTTCCCCAGATGCGCTGACCACCTGGCGCAGGTCACCACGCGTAATATTCAGTGTCACATATTCAGGTTTTTTACCCGCAGGGTCAGTTAAAATTAACCTTATTGCAATTACTATTGCGCCAATTAATAATATCCACCATTTTTTGCGCCAAATAAACCGGAAAAAGCGACCAATTACAGACGGGCTTTTTTTATTTGTTACCACTTCTGCTGTTTTTTTAGTTGGTTTCTTCATGCAGTTCCCCTTCCTCTACCTTTGCTTTAATCTCCCCGACCGCCAACGCGA
>JAZRGB010000056.1:0-31479 GCA_045643965.1 Candidatus Enterousia sp.
TGTTACCCCTTTTAATATCATTGTGTTGCAACCCACCCACACATGGTTACCGATATTTACATCTTCGTTTGGGTTCAGTATTTCATTTGTTGCTGCGTCGCGTATTGTGTGCCCGTCACCAGTTCGTATTGTTATTCCATACGAAAACATGCAATCTTGACCAATTGTAACGGATGTGTTTTCTGTAAATTCAACAAACAGCTGCCCGTTTACGTAAAAGTCTTTGCCTATATCCAATATGCAATTTGTCATACCTTGTACTTTCAGATTTCTATGTTCGTATTTGCTGGCCTGTATTATGATTTTTGAATTTCCGTACAGGTGTGCATTTAATTGCAATGCGTTTAATGGACCGTGTATTTCAATATAATTGTTCTGACCATTAAAATATATATGACATCCAGGCAGTCTTCTTACTGTGTGTTTCTTGCCATTTTTACCGACATAAACAAGTTTATTGTTTTTGCCACGATAATGTGTTTTGCCAAAGCCGACAGTCATGCAATTACGTACGCATCTGCGTAGATTTGTTGTTGGCATTAATCCAGCGATAATTCTTATAATTATTTTTTTAATATTGTTCATAGAATTTACCTTGTTGTTTGTCAGGAAATTGTTCCTAAGATAATATATCAAACTGTTTTTCTGGTGTCAAACCAATGCGGTATTTGATTGTTGTTGACAAGTCCGATGAAACCTTTATATTTATGCGGACATACCCCTAAGGAAGGCTGTTAGTGAAAAGATATTACAAGGTTGTTACAGATTATTCGTGTTTCTGCAAAGTTTATAATATTGCAGATGCTGCTGCGATTCCTGGTGGGGCAAAATTTATCGGCAAAGATATTTGTGGACAACACCAAGAAACATCGTTGGCTTTGGATAGCGACGTGTTGCATTTCAGTGATAATATTTTTGATACGATGTTGTGGTATGAAATGTTGGTTGGCGGTTTGTGTCCAAATGCACAGATATACGAAGTAAGACCATTGACACCAGTGCAAAAGAAAAGGGTTGCCGGTGGTATTGGGGCTTTTCAATGTGGTGCGAATATGATTGAATTTGTAAAACCTGTAAATGTGGCACATATGTTTAAATCAGCAGTTGCAGAATTTCATCATAACCCAAAGTCCAAGATTCAAATGTATCCAAATTTAGATGTGGCCAAGGTTATTACTGCATGGGCAAAAAAAGAACGTTCAAAACTGGTGTATTAAGAATAAAAAATCCCCAATCGGGGGATTTTTATTTTATATGTTTCGCACATCCTTGCCAAAAAATAATCTGACGTTCTTTTTCAAATATTGCAACTGGGAAAAGATATGTTTTTTCGTCCCAATCATTATTTATTGTGCGTTTTACAACACCGTGCGTGTTGGCGATATTATGTAATTGGTTAATCTGGTCCAAGACTTCTTGTTCTCTCATTTCTGTTTGAAATCCTAAATCAAACATATTGTTTTGTTTGAATACTAAACGATGTACTTTGTTGATATCATGATAAACAATTTTATTATTGTTATCACGTACAAACCATTCGTATTGGTCTTGGTTTGTAATAGGGTTTGTCTTAGCAATATTGATGTATTTTTCAAAGTTATGTAAAATTTTTTTAGGGTTAATAAATTCAATATTTGCACGATGACCATTGATGGCGATAATATTTGTTTGTAAATCAGATTCTTTGATATATTTTGGGCGGGACGCATCATAAAAAGTTTTTATTGATTCCATTGTGCAATCTGGAATTTCCAACCAAGAATATTGTTCGGACAATATACAAGGTGCAGATGATAAATTAATAGTCAATGGATGTGGCAAGTCGAAATCTACTTCTTCCCAGTTTTGTATTGCATACATCCCAGGGCATGTTGTGTATATCAGTTTGTTACCATCTTGGGTCAAGAACATACATTCTGTGTGTCTGAATTGCTGGCGGTCGTATTTTGATTTATATTTTATGTTTACATTATTTACGGCAGATTTATGCTTTGATAAAATTTCAGAATTTAACGGGATTTTTAACATCGTATTTTCCTGTTTTTTTTGTATGTATGTTTATCCTCTCCCGTTGGGGATATGCTACAATGCACATAATACAAAATCAACAGGTTTTTAAGTCGGTTGCCAATGTTTTGCAGTGCAATCTGTGATATGTCGGAAAATAAAAAATGCCCATTGTGGGCATTGTTTAATTCTTGGTTGGGGCGCACGGGTCCCTTACAACCGTTAAAAAACCTTAGAAAACAAATATTTTTTGGTTTTTTAACTAATATTTTGCTAGTCTTGACTGACACTTTGCTTTACACATTTGATTATACCACAATAAATTAAAAAAGCACAGTATTTTTTACAACCAGCGCACCCAGAAATAATATTGAATTTATACCTATTTTAGGTTAAGATTAAACCAGAATCCAAGAAATTGGGTTCGGGGCTGTGATAAGCCCATATACGTTCGGTGCGAAAGCATCGTTATTTAGATATACCGGTGTTTTTGCGCCGTTATTATCCCTGACTTTTATGTCGGGGGGCTGTTGGTTATATAATACGGGAAACCGGAAAACCACAGAGTCATTTAACGTATATGATTTATCAACTCCCCGACCGCCAATTTCTACGGCGGTTCATTTTTTACGTAAAAAAGGATGTCCAACATGAAAAAAATAGCTTTATTAACTTCTTTGCTTGCGTTGGCTGCATGTGGTGGTGGCTCAGGCGGGGGTGGTTACTCAGGTGGTACAGGTTCAAATACAACACCAGGTACACCAGATGTTTTAACACCGTTAACAAACCTAACAAATGAAGAAATTGCATTAGCTAGAAATGCAACCAGCAGTCATGCAACAGTTAATAATGCAGACGATTTAATTGCGCGTGCACAAGCTGTTTACGGCGACATAACAGTATCTGAAGCAAATGTTTCGCGTTCTGCTGTTACACGTAATTCAGCTAAAAAACACAATAATGACGAATTAACACGTGCTGAAAAACACTTTGAAAATGCACGTAAAATGTTGGGCGACAAAGATTGGTTTGTTGAAAACTTTGACAATATTTCAGAATCTGACTTTGCCAAGGCATGTCAATTGTTAAATATAAAATTCGCAAATAAGCAAGAATTCTTTGATAAATTAAACGATAACAATTTCTGGAAAGGCCATCATCATAATGTTAATTCTGCCCACAATAAACTGACTATTGAAGATATGTATACAGGAGGTTTCAGTATGGGTACAAACGACTATCATTGCGAAGGTCGTGTTAAAGATTTTTATGCAAATGCCGAAGAAGCGGCGGAATGGTTGGCGGCATACGGTCTGGAATGGTCGGACATTCATGATGATACAGAATTTGAAGATATTGAAAGCCCAAAGGAAACAACACGCTTGTTGATTGATAAAGATACAGGCGAAATTTCATTCGCGACATACTATGCCCCTGGCACAAATATGCATTATGAAATAGAAGGCGATGACGACAATTCAGAAATACGTTATTTGCAAATTGCCCAAGGAACAAATGGATGTTTAACTGGCGAATCTTGTGATTGCAGTTCGGAATATGGTTGCTTGTTCAGGAAAGATATTATCAGTAATATAAATGATTTTAAAAATGGTTATGTAGAAATCACCAATAACGATGGTGAACATCATATAACCTTTCACAATAATCAAAACCAAGATAATATTGGTTTAAAATATTCTGATGTCTTGTCAATTGCACACTTTGAAGACGGCAATTTCGGTGAAATAGATATGTTTACCATGGGTTATGATTCCAAACAAGTCGACATGGAAAAACTGGCGAAAGATAACAAAATCGACAAAAAAATAACCTATTCTGGTAAAGCTTTTGGTGTTTATAGCACAGAAGAAGATGTCTGGAATCGCATCCAAGATATAGACGGTAATTTAGCTGCCAGTGCAACATTGGAATTCGACCCAAATAACGGTGCACCAACAGAAAAAGTGCTTGCTAAATTCTCGGAACTGGGTTGGTATGACATCAATGTTACCAAACAATATGGTCAAGATGAAATTAACATGGAATTAACCAAAACAGATAACTTTGATTCAGAACGTTTTGAAGATTCTGCCAATGGTTTAACCTTTGACCCAAATGCTAGCGAGTATAGCGTCAGATATTATGGGGACAAATCATCAGTTGCTGCCGAAGAAGTTGTCGGACAGGCACATGGCAATTTTAATCAGCAAAATGCTCAAGGTCAAGGCTGTCAATCAAACTGCGGTTTGGATGTCGAGTTCTCGTTTGGTGCAATCAAAGACAACAAATAATCAAAAATAAAGGGAGTTTACATGAAAAAATATATTATTTTAACATCTTTACTTGCGCTGGTCGCATGCGGGGGTGGTTCTGGTGGTGGACATTCTGGCGGAATTTCAACCAATGGAAATGGCGATATAACAAATAATGACGGCGACATTAACGATAACACTGGTGGCAACAATAATGAAAATACTGGTGGCGAAAATAATAGTGCCGGCGATAATAATAACGAAAACAATAATACTGGTAACAACAACACTAATGACGATAATAACAATGGGGATAATAATGAAAACAATGGCGATACACCAGATTTGCCTGAAATAATTGTCCCCGAATTATTTAGTGGCGACTTACATATGATACCACAACAAACCCATGGTGGAGAAGGTCCAACTGAAACATATCATTTAATCGCAAATTCCGATACTGGCGATATCGTTATGCGCACATATATTTCAGAATGTGATGACTGTGAATCCGACTCTCGTGGTTTTATAAAAAATGATTTTATTATTGCCAATGTTAACGACTTTACAAATGGGATTCATTCAAATGGATTAACTGCATTTTTAAATCAAGCTGACAATATTGGAATGCAGTACAGTGATATATTTACTTCATTCGACCCAATGTTTGAAGAAGCAGCAATCGAACCGATGTATTATGACTCTAAGGTTGTTGATATGGATAATCTAGCAAACAGTTTGACTGATGATATCGAATATCAAGGTAAAGCATACGGATTGTTCTCCGTTAAAAATGGGGAAAATACCACTCATAACCTTATGGATATAAATAAGCAAGGTAATCCTATTGGTGCAGACGCAACATTAATATTCGACCCAAACAATGGAACCCCAAAAGAAACATTGACGGCTAATTTTTCTGCCTTTGATTGGTATGATACAACAATCACAATGGAGGGTGGCAACATAACAGACGTTCAATTAACACAAAATGGCACAATTGCTTCTGGGTTTGAAGTTGACAACGGTGGTGCTGATAATATTCAGGAAACACGTGCTAATACTATATATTCTGGTGCTGATTCTAATGCAGTCGCAACCGAAGCAGTCGGGAAATATCGTGTTGAATGGCAAAATGACGGCACTGAAAAGAAACTGGATATTACATTCGGCGGTGTGAAACAATAATGAAATTGAAAAAATGGATTTATTGTTACATGGGGGTACAATTATTTTGTGCCCCTGTGTTTGCTGAACAAATTGAATTAAACGGCATGCAATCTTTGACAATTGCCGATATGCTGCAAAAAAATGGCGAAAACGATAAAGCCAAAACCACATATTATGCGCTGTTAAATGACCCCGATTATAGGGTTCGTACAGAATCTGTATTCAGACTGGCACAAATAGCCACCAACGAGCAAGATTATACCAGCGCAATTAAATATTATCTGCACATATTAAAATACTACCCAAATTCAGTTCTGGCACGTCTGGAACTGGCACGCGCCTATTTTATGAATGGCGATTATTCTTTGGCCGAAGAACAGTTTTTGTTTGCACGTGCAACACCTAATTTACCAGAACCTATTGTAAAAAATATCGATACATTTTTAACAGCAATACGAAAACAAAAGAATTGGTCGGTTGAATCATATTTTTCATTCGTTCCTGATTCAAATCTAAATTATGCCAGCGGTGCAGGCGAAGAATGTATAAACAGTTCATTTGGTATATTTTGTCGTCCGCTTGAAAAACAGGATTCTGGAATCGGAATTCGCTTTGGTGCTGACGCCAGTTATTATTTACGATTTACCAAGAATTTCGGTTTAAAATCTACTTTATCGATATCGGGGCTTGAATATTCCAGCAGTCGATATGACGATTATTCTTTAAGATTGGCTGTCGGACCACGTTATACATTTACAAATGGTGAAATCAGCTTACAACCAAATATTGCATGGCGTTGGTACCAAGGCGCACCATATACAAATCAATACGGTTTATTATTAAATACAACTTGGCAATTCGGGCGCAACTGGATGTTATCTGGGGGTGTTTCTTGGGATAAAAACAGTTATATTGATAACCATATAGACAAATTCCTTTCTGGGAACTCGGTACAACTATACATCCAACCCAGATACTATTTTGATAACAAAAGTTTTCTGATGTCTGGGCTGTCTTTTGGACATTCTAGTGCAAAAATGGATGCTTATGGATACAATTCTGTGGGATTTGCGCTGGGCTATTACAATCAATGGCCTTTAGGATTTGCAACTTTCCTACGTGGGGACGTGTCATTTCTGCACTTTCTGGACACGAAATTTTTCATAATGGAAGATTATAACTATAAAGAAATAAAGCGTTCTGACGTTGTCTACAGTGCGTCTGTGCGTATAACAAATCGATTTATTGAATGGAATAACTTTTATCCGGCTTTGACATATACGTATATCCAGCGCACATCAAACATCTGGTCCCAGGAATTTGATAAACATCGTGTTGAATTGGAAATATTATACAGGTTTTAAAAATTACTATTTGCGCTGGTTGTTTTTGATATTTTTATAAAAATATTCAATATTTGGAAATTTATTTTTTGACAATTGAAAATTGCCATATTATATTCGCAACCTTTGAATAAAAAATGTATAAAAAGGTAAAAAATGCAAAGCAAAAAAAAATTAAATTTAAGAAACCATCCATTGATACCAAAATTATCAAACGATAAAACGAATGTCGGATACGCATACGTTTATCAGTATTGTAATATTTTTGAAACTTTGGAATTTCTTGCGTATGGTACCCAACCAATTCAATACCCAAACAAAACATTCTGCTTTATGGTCTGCCCAACATGTGACTTGCGTCAAGCTTTGGAATTAATAGGGCTTAATCGAGTCCCAACAGACGAAAACGGTGAAAAATTTCTGAATTACAAAAACAGAAAATATATGTCTGATAAAGCTAATGAGCAGTACGAAAAAATAATGAACGCAAAAGACAAGTTAGAAGTCCTTATCGATACTGGTGCTGTGTCTTGTTTGCTAAAAGATGGCGCACAATTAATTTGCAATCACCCCGTCAAAATTGACCTTGATTTTACATCAAAGGCGTATTTTAAAATAACTGTTGGCGAAACAACCTATCAAGATGTATTTTTTGATTTTGGTAAGCTTAAAGATGCACTAACTGGATACACTGCGCCACAGGCTACTTATAAATTAACAATTGAAGATAACGGGATTTATCTACAGACAAACAACGGTCCTGCAGAGCGAGTTCATGGGTTTAATAAAGTTACTCTGACTAACAATCCGAATATTTTAATTGTATTAAAAAAGATAACAGAAAACCCAAATCAAGTATTTAAATTAACGGATTTTGATGGGGTCGCTAGCTTCCAGAGTTTGTTAAATAAAGCGTTTTCAAAGCCCAAACTAAAAGCAATAAAAGCTGCTTTCTTTGATATACACGCCAAGACAATCTTATTCAAGGGGAAAACCCAACACTTGGTTAAGATTTGTAACTAAACGTCAACCGAAGCGTTTTGGTTGCGCAACACACAAGGTTTTTCTGACCTTGTGTTTTTTTGTGTATATAAAAACAGCACAATATGAATTTGGTAAAAATTACACAGTATTAACAACATGATAAGCGTTGTAAGAATATGCGTAAATAGCACGATTGTGTTGTTTGAAAATCCGATTTTAACCCCTTATGTTATGTGCAACTGCTTACTACTAAGGAGTGAAAAAATGAAAGCAAAAAAGGATTATCAATGACAAAAGAAAGTTTGAGTAAAAAAGCCACGTTCCTTGCAAGATATCACTATCAATCAAGATTTAGAAATCTAGCAATGCAAGCTAAAGAAGCGTGGCGAGCCAAGGGCAAGGAAATAAAAGTAGGTCAACCTTTTGAACGTTATGATGAAGTAGTTATGCATCTTTCTAGTGAAGACTTGAGTCAAGCCATGTACGAATACGTAATGGAGCACCCTGAAGAAATGCAAGAAATGAGCCGTTGGTCAAGCAAACGTTATCGCCAGCGTAAAAAATATGAAGAAGCTGCGGCAAAGGTTGCAAGCGGATTAAGTCCGATGTTTAACGGCGAATCTATACAATGGGTTTATATTGGCGATTATCGTGGCTTGCATTCACATGCGAAATCACGGATAGCAAACAGATACATGCCAGTAATAAGGGAAGGTCGAATGGAGTGGGAATACGTGCCAGAGGCAAGAAAATAGCCAACAAAATATGTAGCCGGCAATCAATTAGTTTACCGGCTATATATAGTTTTTAGAAAGATGTATACTTTAGGGGCAAACATTCTGTTTTTTTACAGTTCTTTATATTAACGGATAAAGCTCCATATATTCCAGACAAAGCTCAAGGAAGACTTAAAAGCATAGCTCCCCATATCTTTGTCAGGATACGATTTTTTGAAACGCATAGGGTTGCATAATCCTATGTAACTTCATACTAGAATAAAATAAATAATATTAACAATGGATATATATCATGTATGATTATAATAATACTACATCTACACAGTCTACAGTTTCTAAATGGTTATCTACAAACGGATATAAATTTTTTATATCAGTACAACTACCAGCGCATTTAAAATCTAACAACCTAGACAAATCAACAAGGTGCTTAAAAAAGATTCTAAAATCTATCGAAAAGGATTTATTGGGGCGTCGTTGGCATAAACATCATTTACCGTTTTTAATATTTGCAGAAAAGGGTGAACAAAATGCAACATTTCATTTCCATATATTGGTATGTGATAATAATGGTGCCAGAAATTTTGATTTCTTTACCTTTTATTGGGTTGTACAAAGAACAATTAAAAAATTTGGTTTTAATCAGCAGAATATTGATTGCAAAGAAATAACTGAAACGCCAGAAAAATTATGTGGTTATGTCGTCAAAGAACTTGTTGCAGATAATAATCATCATGTCAATTCTGAGCGAATTATCCCTTCGACAATATTGTTTAATTTATAAAAGTTGTTTAGTGATTCAGGGGGGTGTTTTACGGCAGTTCTGTATATTATATAACAAAGGTTTATACATGAATATATCTAACATACACTTTTATGACCCGCCGAAAAATAACCAAAAGATATATAAAATGGTCGATATTGTGTTTGATAGTTGTTTGATTGTTTCAAATATTGAAATATGTCGTTCTTATCAACGTAATAACCCATTTTATATATCATATCCAAATGATGTTCGTCCGATTGGTGCAAAATCATTGGCTTGGCTGGAAAGTTTTATTTTAAACAAACTGAAACAAGATATGGAATCTAAGAAAGAATCAAGGTTTGAAAGAATAACACGTCGTGCGCTGGAAACTGGCAGTTTATTTTAATGTCTAGAAAGTGTCCAATTTAGGACACTTTTATAATTTCAGTAAATACTGCTGCGCTCCGTTTTTCTTCATTTTTACATGCCGCAATAGCATCCGATAAAGAATGATATAAAGTTGGCAATAATATTTTATTTACCTTAATCTGAAACATTTTTATTCCTGTTAATAATATTCTACCAATTTGATGATACAAAGCACATAAAAAATGGGGATTCGTAGTAAAAAAATCCCCTAAACACATTAAAAAAAGCTCCCTATAGAAAACGCATTTTATACATTGGTTACATGCTTATTTGGTTACGTTTTTCATAAGTTGAGCCCATTTATCAAAATGCGGTTGTAAAAACGTATATTCCAATTTATCTACTTCCGTTTTAATTTGTGCCAATGTGTGGTTGGAATAAGATTGTTCCATTATGCTTTTGCCTTCCCAGCCAATGATGTCATTTATAAATGCGGGCAAAACCCCAACTTCTTGCAATTTTAAACTAGCATTTTTACGAAACGAATGAAAATCCAACTTTTCACCATTTGGTTTGCGAATTCCAATCTGTTTCAGGAATTTGAAAATCCCCCTGGCTGCAAAATGTAAATTAAAGCTGTTGTTCTTGGTTATGCATTTTGGAAATATGAAATCAGAATCAGCAGCTTTCAACATGTCTTTTCTGCGCTTAACATACTCTACAAATCCCAAATCCATTAACTGTTTTGCAATTGGGACGGTTCGTTCAGAAGCATCGTTCTTTAATTGTTTTATCGAATGATTCTCGATAAATCTTATACAATCCATTCCGTGTTCGTTTATTATATCGCCATATTGTAATGTAGCGGCTGCATTTAATCTTGCCCCAGTGAACAAGGCGACCAGCGTAGACCAAAAAACACCCGCATGTGTCAAAAAATATTTGTGTTTTGGGTCAAACATTTGTAACAAGGCGTCATCGGAATAAGGGATATGTGGCCGTTTTTCCGATTTTTTTGTTTTGGCAATGTTTGGTATGGTATTTAATAAATTTGTTGGGTATGCCTTCGGGTCCAGAATGTTCGCATGTTTTATCAATTCTTTTAAATATCTGGCATGTTTTCGTTTTGTGTCGCCTTTTATTTTATTGTTGTTTAAAATATTTGTGCAAATATCCTGAATTACATTTGGTTTATAAAATTTTGCATAATCATCATTCAGGGACAAATTAACTGCTTCTATCATGTTTCTAATCGTATTACGTTTTTTATTTTGTTCATGAATAACGTTGTTTCCCTTTTTTAACATTGATTCCAAAATTTCTGATATTGTATAACCATTTGCGACTGTTGTAGCATTCACGGATGTGTTGATAATTCCTGCAATCCCCCCCTGTATTTGTATAGCCTTTAAAATAGCGTCATATTTATCGAATGCTTGTTGAATTCTTGCGTCAATATTTAATACAGTTTTTCGCATTAATTCAACTTCTGCATTCATATCTAACAAAGCATGAAGAATTCCTGGGTCAGTATTTGCCGAAATAGTTGGTGTTTCTAAAACTCGCTCATTATCCTCGAATGCGTATGTAAAATTTACATGCGATAACAAATGCTCAATACGGTTAATCAGATTTTCTACATTAATTTCATTCATTAATTTTGCCTTTTCGCGTGCTTCATAATAGTTGTTTGTTCGCAAGGACTTATAAAAATAACGTCTTTTGCCATTTTTGCGTGGTAATTCAACCATATAATAAAATACATTGTTTCGTAACCACAGGTGTTCGTATGCTTTACAGTTTGCTTGACACTTTTTCAACATTTTTCCAAACCTTGATTTTTTTAATGATTAAAAAATGGAAAGCCTAGAATTTTCAATATGTTGTCTGGTTCAAACTGTTCCCAAACAAATATTAAAAAATCCGACAAAAGTGCCGGTTTTCTAACAAGTGCTTGTTGGTTGGGGCGCACGGATTCGAACCATGATAAAGAGAACCAAAATCTCTTGTCCTACCATTAGACGACACCCCAATAGCGTCAGTGATTATAATCAACTTTTTGAAAAATGCAATAATATTTTTTATCTTGTGTTTGTTTTATATTGTGTGTGATTTTGTATTTGGTCTTGCATTTTATCAAAATTAATTTGTGCACGGGTACGAATATTGTTCTGTATCAAAAATTCTTCTTGGTCAGATATATATTTTTTCTGTCCTTTTAAATCCAGTGATGCAATCATTTGCCCGCGTTTTGTAGAAAAGAAGTCAGGATTGTATCCGCGTTCCCATGACAGACGAATTCTGTCGCCGTCCCACAGGCATGCTGCAACGCCGTTTGTGGCATTACGGCCGACGGTATGCTTTTTGACGGCGTCTAATATTTGTTCTGTATCTGTGTGTGACAGATTTGGATAGTGTTTCGCCAAGAATTTTTTACCAATTGGAACAGCGTCTGGTCCATGGTTTACACACCATTCATCATTTGTTCTGGCACAGTCATGTAGTGCGGCAGCCAATAATGCAGTCAGTGGATCTTGGTCAGTGTGGATGGCGATGTCCAGTGCGAACAATGCGACCTGTATCGTGTGTGATAGACCGTGATAGCCATATCGTGACTGGTTTGTAATCAGTTCTATTTTTGGAAAGATATCGTCGAAAAATAACTTTGTGTATTTTATGCGTTTGTTTAACATTTTATATCTTCCTATCAATTTTTTACTTGAAATCAAATTTGTTAAATTTTATAATGATTAAAATTTGTAATAATCCGCAAACCAAAATGATTATATAGGAGAAATAAATGGCACGCAAGGAATTTGTTTCGTTACTGGAAGATAATATTTGGACAATGGATAAACTGTCGGACAGACTGGGGTTAAAACGTACAGAAAAGATTGGTTATCCACGTCAATTATTGTCAATATTGGTGCGTTTGCATAATGGGGGTCGTGCGAAATTAAAAGATATTGCACGTCGTGAACATATGTCAACGCCTAATTTATGTGCTGCGTTTCGTAAACTGGAACATGATGGTTTGGTTGTTCGTGCAACTGACGATGACGACAGACGTAACACATGGTATTGTGTGTCACCACGTGGCGTTGAATTGTCGTTGCGTGCAATGGATTTATTTCGTTTAGGTGTTGAACAAATGTTTTCCGGTATTTCCAAAGAAGATGAAAAACGTTTGACTGATGCCATGCGTACATTGCGTGAAATATTAAACAAGGTGGAGTTAGATAATGAATAAAATAAAATCAATATTTATTGCTGTGTCCATTTGTGCTGGGGTGTTACCTGCATGTGCGATGGATTTGTCATTGGTTGACGCAACAAATATGATTGTATCTGAATCGCATGATTTGAAAAAAGCAGATGCAAATCTTAAAAAAGCCGAAGCGTCATTGGATGCTGCAAATTCCAGCAGATGGTTTAAATTAGACGGTTCTGTTTCGTATATGAATTTGGTTAATATCGAAGATTTAAGCAAACAACGTACTGTAACATTGCCACCGTCAATGGGTGGATTTATTTCTGAATCATTGAAAGATACGGCGGTGACTTTTGCGATTCCGGATAATATTTTTCAAGCAGGTGTTTCATTAACACAGCCAATATATACATTTGGTAAAATAGGTAATGCGGTAAAGTCTGTAAAATCTGCAATAAAAATGGCAGATGCGTCCAAAGAAATGACAATTCGTGAAGTCAAGTATGCTGCAGCACAATTGTACTGGACTGCAAAAATGACAGATGAAGTTGTAAAGTTGGCAAAGCAAGACTTGGCAAACGCACGTGCGGCAAGAAAAAGTTTAACATCGGCTGGTCGTGCAAATCGCAGTAATTTATTAAAGATTGAATCAGATATTGCATCCAAAGAAATTAATGTTTCTGATGCAGAATTTAATCGTGATACTGCCCACAGAATGTTAAAAATTATGGCAGGAATTGACACCCACGAACAACTGGTTTTAACAGATGATTTTCCACAAAAATTTCAAGAATTAAATGCTGGTGAATTAAAGACAACACCACAATGGGAAATATTAACAGAACAAGTAAAAATGTATGAACGCTTGGCAAAATCAAAACGTGCAAATGCGTATCCGACATTGGCTGCGACTGCAAATTACAGTTATATGGCATTGTCCGAAGATATGGATGGCATGTTTGATAAACGCGGCAGTCAGTCAGCATATTGGGGATTGGCTGTTCAGGTACCATTGTTCAGTGGTGGTTTAAATCGTGCCAACGCAACAGTCGAAGCAATGAATGCAATCGCGGCCCAGCAAGATTTAGAACAAGCAAAAAAAATCACAACAGAACAATATAATAACGCAGTAAAACAATACGACAGATTGCGTGGAAATCTTGAAACATTGACCAAGGCACGTGATTTGGCTGCCCAGACATATAAAATATCACAAAATCGTTTTGCGTCTGGTCAAACTTCTGCAATTGAATTGGCTGATGTTTCGGCAGGACTGTATCAATTGGATATTGCGTTGCTAAGCACCAAGTACAATATATTAATGTCTGCAGAATCAGTAAAAAAGTTAGGTGAATAAAAATGGATAAAATACAACAGGCTCTTCGTTCAAAGAAAATCAAACATGCGTTTTTTATTGCATTGGTTGCAGTAATGGTTGGATGGGTTATTTTCAGATTTGTTGCATATGCATCTGAAAATTCTCGCCATGTATTTAATGCGTCGCGTGTGGCTGCAGAAAATGGATTGCCAATTGAATCTGTAATTGTGCAATCAAAATCAGGCACATTGTATGAACCTTTGTCTGTAAAAAATAATCGTGCATATGTATCTGCGGAACGTGCATCAAAACTGCGTGTTGGCCAGAAGATAGAAAAAGGCACAATTACATTTGTTTCAAAAAATATTGATTTAAATACAGGTATGTACTTGGTCCGTACGTCTGGTGTTTCTGATGGTTTGCACTTTGCAGAATTTACAACAGATGGAATTTTTGTGCCATTGTATGCTGTATCAAATAATTCAGTGATGGTTGTTGATAATGGGGTGGCTGTGCTGCGTGATGTAAAAATTGCACATCAAGATTCAGAAACAGCATACATTGAATCTGGATTGCAACCTGGTGATATTGTTGTGCTGTCTAATGTACAACCAGGCGTTAAAGTTAAATTGAATAAATAAGTGTATAGTCAAGGGGTGTAATTATGTTAAAGTTTTTTGTTCGCAGACCAATTACAACATTAATGTTCGTCTTGGTATGGGTTGTTTTAGGTTTGGTTTCTTTCCCAAATATGAATATTGAACGTTCGCCTGCATTGGATTTTCCAATGGTTACAGCAACGTTTATATACCCAGGTGCTGCACCCCAGGAATTGGAATCCCAGGTTGTAAAACGTGCCGAAGATGCAATGAGTGAAGTTTCCGAATTAAAGCGTATTATTTCGTACGTGTATGAAAACAGTGCGATGGTAATGGCTGAATTTAACTTGGGCGTAAATGTTTATGACAAAGCAAATGAAGTCAAAACAAAATTAGATGCGTTAACGGCTGAATTTCCATCAGATATGGAAAAACCAATTGTTGAAAAGTTAAATCCATTACAACAATCTGTGGTTGATATTGTATTAAAGGGTTCTGATGCACGTGCATTGGAAGAATATGTTGATAATATTTTATCAAATAAAATAACTGCTATTTCTGGTGTGTCCAGTGTGACTGTATTTGGTGGTTTGCAACGTGCTATTCGTATTGGAATGAATCCTGATTCAATGGCTGCAAATGGTGTGACTGTGATGGATATTGTATCTGCATTGGGTGCGTATAATTTGAACGTTCCTGGTGGAAAAATTGAAACCAGTCGTGATTCTTCTAATGTTCGATTTGTTGGTGAATTTGCATCTGTTGATGAAATTAAAAATTTACAACTGACGACTGTCGAAGGAAACAAGTTTAAATTATCTGATATTGCAACTATTACAGATGCTGCACGTGATGTTGAAACAGGTGCACGTTATAATGGCGAATCTGTGGTCGTTGCGTCTGTTGTCAAGGCATCAGATGGTAACGCAATAAATATATCAAAAGATTTGCATAAAAAAATGCCAGAATTGGAAGCAGATTTAAAATCACGTTTTCCAGATGCGACAATGTTAATTGCGTCTGATGCGTCAATCGCAGTATCTGATGAAACAAACAACACAATCAACAGTATTGTACTGGGTGTGTTATTGACAGTTTTGGTGTTGTTAATATTTACACGTAACTGGCGTTCAACAGTTATTGCAGGTGTTGTTATTCCTGCATCGCTTATTGCTGGTTTCTTCTTTATGGATAAAAGTAATTTTACAGTCAACGCATTGACATTATTGGCGTATTCGTCTGCACTGGGTACATTGGTATCAAATGCAATTATTTTGATTGAATCTGCGTTACAAGAAATGCATGCAGGCAAAAAACCAGAAGATGCCGCTGTTGACGGAACTAAAAAGGTTGCGGTATCTGTATTGGCTGGTGTTGGAACAAATGTTGTAGTGTTCTTGCCGTTGGCATTTATGGGCGGTATTATCGGACAATTTATGGTTCAATTTGGTATGACTGTTGTTTATTTAACATTGTTGTCATTGATGTTCTCGTTTACTTTGACACCTATGATGATTGCTGTGTTCTTGCGTTTAACGGGTAACAAGAAAAAAGAAAAAAAGCAAACAGTCAAAGCGGAACGTGCAACCCAAGAACACAGTTGGTTGTATCGTTGGTATAAATATCAGTTTGCACGTCCATGGCGTGTTGTTGGCATGGTGTTTGGTATCTTTATTGCATCAACAATGTTAATGAAATTTGTTGGAAATGAATTTTCGCCATCAATTGATGCCAGTGAAATTGTTGTTACTGCACGTGCACCAATGGGGTCAACTTTTGAAAAATCTGAATCCATTGCAATACAAATTGAAAATGTGTTAAAAGAATTCCCAGAAGTAACTGCGACAACCACAAAAATCGGTGAACGTGGTATGCAAAATATAACAATTGTTGTTGAATTGGTTGATGTATCTGAACGCAATATTTCTGATAAACGATTGGTACAACATATGTTGCCAAAGTTGGCAGAAATTCCAGATGTTGAAATTCAAATCCGTGCAGGTGAAGCACGTTCAAACAGTGTCAGTGCAGATTTGGTTTTGAACGTATTTGGTGAAGATGACAAATTGCGTGAAGACTATGCAAATAAAATCATTGAAATTGTAAATAATATTTCCGAAGTTCAATCTGCTGTACGTGCACAACAGTTGCCTGCAATGGAAACACAGTTTGTGCCAGATCAGGAAAAAATGAGTTTCTGGGGTGTGAAAAATTCGTATGCTGGAACAACATTACGTACAGCATTATACGGTAATGATACGTACAAGTATAAAGAAAATGGTGAAGAATATCCAATAATTCTAGATTTCGCAAAGCCATTTAAAAACGCATCTTTGTTTGATAATGTGTATGTAAATTCAACCAAAGGTATGGTGCCATTATCAAGTTTGGGTACAGTTAAAACTGTTCCTGCGACACCTGATATTCGTCGTGAAGACAAAGTAAGATTGACCGAAGTTGATATTAATATCGGCAAATCTACAATGGGACCAGTACAATCTAAGATAGAAGCAGAATTGACGAAATTAGATTGGAAGCCTGGGTACTATTATGAATTTGGTGGTATGTCTGAATATCAGGCCGAAGCAGCGGCGGAAATTGGAAAAGCCTTTTTATTGGCAACAATTCTGACATATATGTTGTTGGCCGCGATTTTAAATTCATTGGCACATCCATTTACGATTGCGACATCAATCTTGACCAGTTTTGCGGGTGTGTTTGTTTTAATGTTCTTGTCTGGTGCAACAATGAACGTTGGTGCGATGTTAGCATTCGTTATGTTGGTTGGGTTGGTTGTTAACAATAATATTTTGGTATTGGAACCAACAATCAATCGTGTAAATAACGGTGAATCTGCATTTGATGCGTTGTGGTCCGAACTAAAAGATAAAAAGAACATGGTTTTGATGACTTCAATCGCTGTTGTTGCAGGTATGGTGCCACAGTTATGGTCTGCTGATGGTATGAAGGTTTCGATGGGTGCGGTTATGATTGGTGGTATGTTGGCCAGTTTGCTGTTTACATTTACATTGACGCCTGCGTTATTTGTTCTGATTGAACGTGCCCGCAGATGGAAACCAAAAATTAGCAAATAATACACGAAGCCCCTTGTAATACAGGGGCTTTTTTTGTATTGTTACAACATAAGGAATATATAAAATGGAATCAAAAGAAAACGTTTTGAATAAAACGCCAGAACAAATATTTAATGAGTTGACCGCGAATATGGACACACGGTCAAAGTATGAATATATCAAATATATGCACAATACTATTTTCGCAGGCAGCAACTCTTTGTGGAAAATTATTCGCTTTGCTTATGCTGTTTTTGGTATGTATTCAACAGACAGACCACACACAATATACGCAAAACAAATACACGATGTATGTAATGACTTGTATCTTCCATGTGCCGTGGTGCCAAAATATCTGCATGGCGTAATAGATAAACAGACAAAAAAATATAAACATCCATACGACAGACTGTTTATTGTAAAACCAATGCGTGGTATGTCGCAACAGTATATGGCACAGTACAGAAAAGTTGCAGCTATATTCCGATATTTTGAACGTGTTGCATCGATTCCATCAGAAAATATGTTGTTGTCTGTTGTGTCGGAATTATATAAAGAATTGCAACATCTTGTATCTATGACGCGTGTGTGCATGATGGCAACGTGTGCACGTGATGTTATGAAAACAGGCTCTGTTCAAATGTTGCAGGAATATAATATGTATGCGTCTACTGGCACTGTTTCTAATGCGGCGAATGCTAGATGTAAAATCACAGAATCCAGAAAATCTAGGAATAAAAAAACACGTCAATTCTTGCGTGATATGAATGCTCAAGAATTACGCAGACTATCATTACAACACGATGCAGAACTTGCAGAAATATCAGACTTTGACGAATTTCAAAAAATGTTACGTCGTCACGAACAAGAACGTTTAGAATTGCTTGCAAAACAGCATGCCAGAATACAGGGTTTTGAAAAAACATTTGCAAAAACAAAACAACAGGAAAACCAAGATAGAAACAGTGTACGCTTAAATGCTCAACTAAAAATGGCACGCGTTTCACGTATGCGTTAAAAAAATCCCCATGTTGGGGATTTTTTATTCTTCTCCAAAATCCATATCACGTAATTTTTCTGCACGCGGTGTAATTTTTGATACAGATGTTTGTAATTGTTCAATATCATTTTCAATTTGACCAAAATGTCGTGCGACGTTACTGGCCCTGTCGGACAGTCGTGATAAATCAGTCAGCAATAAATCCAATTCTTTTTTTATTTTTGCAGCAACACGTTTAATTTTTATGTCAGACAATACTGCACGAATTGTATTTAATGTTGCCCACAGTGTAGATGGCGATACGATGAACACTTTTTTGCGTGCACCATATTCAACTGTGTTTGGAAATTCGCGATGCAGTGTTTCAAAGATTGATTCTGATGCAATAAACATCATCGCAGATTCTGCGGTTCTGCCAGCAATAATATATTTTTCGCTGATTGCATCAATATGCTTGCGAACGTCCAATTCAAATTGCTTGCGTGCCATGCCATCGTTTGCATCAACCATCATACGGTTATAACTTTCCAGTGGAAATTTACTGTCGATAATCATATCGCCTGGCGGATATGGTAATTTGATTATACAGTCTGGTCTGACACCTGTTTCCATAACGCACTGAAACGCATATGTTTCAGGTGGCATGATATCGCGGACTAAATCTTCCAGTTGGCGTTCGCCAAATGTTCCACGTGCCTGTTTGTTACCCATCAAGATATTTTTAAAGTTTGCAATATCACCACTGATGTTTTTCAGTTCGATTGCATTTTGTGATAATGCCCCCAATCGTTCTGCCAGTTTTTCACGCAGTCTGATATTGTCTTCGCGTAACGCAGATATATCAACGGTGGGTTTGCGTAACAAAACCGCCACCAGTAACACAATAATTATTCCCAGTAATAAAAAAATATAAGTTGTCATTTCCTAATCCTTTGCTATGATTAATTATAAGAGGATTTATAAATGTTGCAAATGAAACTTTGTGGTGATTCTATTTTACGTCAACCCTGTGATGCTGTATCTGATATAACGCCTGGGTTGTTGCGTATTATGGATGAAATGGTTGAAATGATGCGTGCACAAAACGGTGTTGGTTTGGCTGCACCCCAGGTTGGATTGGCGTCACGCTTTTTAGTTATGTTGGATCCAGATACGGAAACAGTATATCGTATGATAAATCCACGTATTGTATCATACAGTTCAGAAACCTGTTCCATGGAAGAAGGTTGTTTGTCTGTATTAGGAAAACAGGGATTGCCAGTATATGCATATGTTACCAGACCGCAATCTGTTGTTGTTGAATGGACAGATGAACATGGTGAACAAAAAATGGCTGAAATGTCTGGATATCCTGCCCGTATTGTTCAGCATGAAACAGATCACTTGGACGGCAAATTGTTTATCGATCATTTGTCTTCTGTGCGTCGTGAAATGGTTATGAGAAAAGTAAAAAAAACAAATAAATAAGATGAAGTTAGTATTAATGGGCACCAATTCGTTTGTTGTGCCAATCTTTGAAGCAATTCGTCAGTCTGGTCATGAAATTATGGCTGTGTTTACACGTGCACCAAAACCTGTGGGACGCAAACAGATTTTGACACCATCACCTGTGCATAATTGGGCGTTGGAACATAATTTACCATTACATACCAGTATCAAAGAATATAATTATTCGCCAGATATGGTTGTGGTGATTTCTTATGGTGTTATTTTACGTGATGATGTTTTAAATTCTGCACCTGTTGTAAATATTCACCCAAGTTTATTGCCACTGTATCGTGGACCGTCACCGATACGTACTGCGATTTATAATGGTGATAAAAAGTCGGGCGTATGCCTGATGCAAGTGACCTCAGAAATGGATGCAGGTGATATATACGAATGTCGTGAATTTGATATTGATATAAATGATACAAATGAAACTGTTGAAAATCGTGTTTCACAGATTTCGATTGATATGCTGTTGCCTTTTTTGGATAACCCAGAATCATATAATGCAGTGCCACAAGACGGCGTGCCAACATTTACAAAAAAATGGACTGGCAACGATGAAATAATCGACTGGTCACGTGGTAATATGGCGGTGCATAATCAGGTTCGTGCGCTGGGGGCAGGGCGTACAAAAATAAACGGTATGGATGTAAAAATTTTATCAACCAGACTTGACGGGGATAAACTTGATATATTACAGTTGCAGCCAGCCGGTAAAAAGCCAATGGATTGGCGTAGTTTTGTAAACGGGCTGCATGGTGCAGAAATTAACATAGGAGAATAAGTATGTCATCTATTATTGATGTTGTATCACGATGTGAAAATTGTATAAATTGTGAACATTCTGGCAATCCAAATAGTGCAGATGGTTTGGTATGCGAATATCCACATTGGATTTTACGTGTTATTTTTGGAAAACGTCATGTAAAGCCAGATGGTTGGTGTGATCATTTTGATGCAATCAGTAAACAGAATAAAAAAACTAAAGAAACGAAGCCAGAAATTACGCCTATGAAGTTGTTGGCACAGAAAATCAAAGGTTTATATCAGAAATCAAACTAGGGGGATAAGTTATGTGTGCAATTACGCAAAAATGTGAAGAATGTGAAAATTATGGTAAAGGTGGCTGTTATTATGGCCCGAAATTGATTGTTAAAATTTTTGGCCCAATGTGGGTGCCTGCACATGCATGGTGTAATCGTTTTGATGGAAAAACACGTTAATGACACGATATAAGGTAATCTTGGAATATGATGGTACAGATTTAATTGGCTGGCAAGAAAATCGCCAGGGTCCATCTGTGCAATCTATTATGAAAGATGCAATATATGGTTTTTGTGGTGCACGACCAGATGTTGTTGGGGCAGGGCGTACCGATGCAGGTGTGCATGCTGTGGCGATGACGGCACACTTTGATATTGATGGTACACACGATGCAAATACTGTTATGCGTGCACTGAATTTTTATTTAAACAATAAACCTGTATCTGTTCTGGATTGCGAAATTGTATCAGATGAATTTAATGCACGTTTTGATTGTGTGGCACGTCATTATAAATATGTTGTTTTAAATCGCAGTGCATCACCTGTATTGGATAAAAATCGTGTTTATTGGGTGCCACGTCCATTAAATGTTGACGCGATGAAAAACGCTGCACAAAAATTATTAGGCAATCATGATTTTACCAGTTTTCGTGCATCAGAATGTCAGGCAAAATCACCTGTAAAAACACTGGATAAAATTGAAATAACACAGAACGGTGATGAAATTATTTTTGAATTTTCTGCACGTTCATTTTTGCATCACATGGTTCGCAATATTGTTGGTACGCTGATTGAAATTGGACTTGGTAAACCATATGATATTGATGTTGTGTTAAATGCAAAAAATCGCAGTGCAGCTGGCCCAACTGCACCATCGGACGGTTTGTATTTTATGCGTGCAGATTATTAATGCCATCTGCGTTTTATTGGTGTGTATTTTATATCTTTGTTTGCATATATTATAAATCCACCGTTTAAAATTTTATGTGAACATTTTGTTGAATCTATATCAAAATAAGAAACAATAAAATCAACATTATCATCATCACACAGTTGTTCGATATTGTTCATCAGCGGAACAAACTTTTGAATATATACCAGATTGAATTTTTCAGTATTGTATCTGTAAACGCCTTTGCTATGTTTGTGTCGAATGTTTTTAGTGTTTATTTCTTCGTTATTAATTATTTTCCATGTATCAAATGCAAAATAGTGATTTGATGCTTTACTTTTATTAAATTCTAAATTGCCATCTGTTGTTACAAATCCAACCAGTTCATGGTCACCTGTTACAAAGAATACAGGTTTTGGTTGTATGTATATATTTATAACGCCAAGTAATGTAAATATTACAAACAAAATATAATTTAATTTTAGTTTAATTGGATTTATTAAAATCAAAGACATTAACCCAAAAATAAATAAGATTGCAGTTACATTTGATATATGCGGTATATTAATTGTTGCGTATGGTAATTCAGCAATCCATATCGCGATTTGGTATATGAAATTATATATGCTGGTTGCTAAATCAATCGGTGCTGAAAAACCAAATATTGCTGTTATTGTTCCGATAAATATCAGGGGCATAATAGCAAAAGAAAATATTGGCAAGAAAATTAAATTTCCAATTAAACTGTATGTTGGGAAGATGCCAAAATGCATTGCTACAAATGGTGCGGTAAATATGGTTGCGATAACAGAAGTTAATACAGCAATGTATAGAATCTTAAGAATCTTGTTTGCTGGCATTTTAGGTTTTATGCATGAATATAACCACACCAGTCCAAACACAGCAGAAAAAGATAATTGAAAACCCGCCTGCATAACATAGTGCGGATTAAGCAAATATATAAAGCAAAATGCCAACGCAACATTTCGCATTGATATTGCGTTGCGTCCAAATATAAATGCGATGAATATAAGACTGGTCATCAAAAATGCACGTATTGTTGCAACGTCAATTCCTGATAAAAATAAATATATTAACAATCCCGCCCAAGAACATAATATCGCAGGCATTTTTGCAGGTATTCGTTTGGTTATATACGGGATACTGCGAAATATTAAATAGAACAATGCAAATAACCAACCGCCCACTAATGTCATATGAAAACCACTGATTGACCATACGTGTCCAACACCGGTTGCAGCCCAAATTTCTTGGTCTGTATCTGGGATTGCAGATTTATACCCAAGTATTAATGTGTCTGACAGAAAAGAATTTGATTTACTGTGCAGAAAATCACGTGTTCGATTTATCGTGTTTATATCAGTATGGTTTAATACTGTTATTTCTTTGACGTAACCTGTGGCTGTCAGATTATTAAAGTATGCCCAACGTGCATAATCAAATGTTTCAGGTGCACTTGCAGGACTTGGTTTATAAATTCCTGCGTTCAGTTTTACCATGTCACCAATGTCTGGTGTTTTTATTTCTTTTGGTACAGACAGTTTTATTTTTGCATATCCATCGCCTGCATTAATTTCTGATGCGTTCACAGAAACGATAATTTTATCTTTATCATTTGTGTATTCAATTGTATCAACATTTCCGGTCAGATAAATATTAGATATGTCGTGTTTGATTTGTGGGGTATTGATAAAGTTGGCAAATGTTGCAGCATAATAAAATCCAAACAAAAATAACAACAGTCCACGTACAACATTTGGGATTTGTTTTATAAAGATACTTATCAGTAAAACCAGGGTAATGATTGGTGTTAAAACTAGATTCGGTTCATTTGTCATTGAAAAATATGTTGCAGAACCAAACGCCATCAAAAATGGTACGTATAAAAACAAGTTTTGCCGCTGATTATCAATCCATTCACGCATATTTTTAGTATAGGAATTTATTTGATTGCACTGCAATGAAAATTTTCGTACGATAGATTCACATAAGGGGGTATTCTTATGGCAAAGTATATATTTATAACAGGTGGTGTTGTTTCCAGTTTAGGCAAGGGCGTCGCAGCGGCAGGGTGTGGCGCCCTTCTTCAATCCAGGGGGTACAGTGTTCACGCACGTAAATTTGACCCGTATTTAAATATAGATCCGGGAACGATGTCTCCGATTCAGCATGGTGAAGTATATGTAACAAATGATGGTCATGAAACGGATCTTGATTTGGGGTATTATGAACGTTTCTTGGGGGCGAAATTATCCAGAAATGATTCGGTGTCTGGTGGGCGTATTTATTGGGATGTGTTAAACGCAGAACGTCGTGGTGAATATCTGGGTGGAACAGTTCAAATGATTCCGCATGTATCTAACAAGATAAAAGAATATATTGCAGCCCCTGTTGATACAGATTTTGTTGTTTGTGAAATTGGTGGTACGGTTGGTGATATCGAAGGCAAGATATTCTTGGAATCAATACGTCAGTTTGCAAACGATGTTGGACGCCGAAATGTTATGTTTGTGCATTTGACATTGGCACCGTATTTAGAAAAGTCTGGGGAATTAAAGACCAAGCCAACACAGATGTCCGTTCGTAATTTGTTGGAAAACGGTATTCAGGCAGATATGTTAATAGTTCGTACACCGCGAATGTTGACTGCATCTGAACGTGATAAAATTGGAATGTTCTGTAATTTGCCTGCGAAAAGCGTTATCAGTGGCATTGATGTTGATAATATCTATAAAATACCATTGGCATACGAAGCACAACATGTATTTGATATAATTGCAGATCATTTTGGATTGCCACATGCACGCGGCGATATGACACGATTTGAAAGAATTGAAAAATATCTATCTGCTGATATTCCAACTGTGACAGTTGGTGTTGTTGGTAAATATTTTGATGTGCCTGATGCGTATAAATCTTTGAACGAAGCGTTGTTTCATGCAGGTGTTCAAAATAATGTGCATGTTAAAATTAAAAAAATTAATGCCGAAGATTTCAGTCCAGATAAATGCACGGATATAAATGCTATCTTGGTGCCTGGTGGGTTTGGCGAACGCGGCGTATCTGGTAAAATTGCTGCTGCGACATACGCACGTGAAAACAAAGTGCCTTATATGGGAATTTGTCTGGGTATGCAGGTTGCAGTTATTGACTTTGCATGTAATGTGTTGGGTATAACAGATGCAAATTCCACTGAATTTAAGAAAGATTGTACACCTGTTATCGACATAATTGCAGATTGTGATTCTGAAAATTATGGCGGAACATTACGTTTGGGTGCATACCCTTGTGAAATTACACCTGATACATTGGCACATAAAATATATGGTGCAACGCAAATCAGTGAACGTCATCGTCACAGATATGAAATGGATATATCGCTGGAAGGTAAATTTGCAGATGCCGGCATGATAATATCAGGACGCAGTCCAGATGGTCGTTTGCCAGAAATTGTTGAAATAAAGAATCATCCGTTCTTTGTTGCTGGACAATTTCATCCGGAATTTCAATCCAGCCCATATTCAGGGCATCCGATGTTTAATGCGTTTATTGCAGCCGCCAAGGCTTGTAAATAATAAAAATCGCCCCGTCTGGGGCGTTTTTATTTGCCGTATATAAAAGATTTGTTATTAGACAGTTCGATAATAGTATCTATATTATCGTTATCAGATGTTCTTTGGCGTTTTATTTTGCCGCACAACTGACATTTATGTGTAATGATAAATCTGTCGCCATCTGGTTCAACGGATATTGGTTCCATCATACCCCCACATGTCGCACTGCGGTCGCCAGGGTTATTGTCAACATGCTTGGAATACAGGCAGTTTGGACAATGATTTGTATATCCATTACCATGAACAACTGTGCCACAATGGGCACAGTTAAAATCTTCGACAGTTTTTGTAAAACCTTTCATTACAGACCCAATGCGTTACGATACATTTGTGTTAATTCGTCTGCTTCGTCCAATTCATCTGGATCCAGTTTACGCAAGCGTATCATCTGACGAATATATTTTGGATCAAAGCCTGCTGATTTTGCTTCGCTATAGATTTCTTTGATGTCTGCAGCGATTGCAGCAGTATCTTCGTTTAACTTTTCAATACGTTCAATAATACTGATTAACTGTTGGTTATCAATAGCACCGTGATTTGCTTGTTTCATTTCTGTTTTCCCCTTGTTTATTTGATAACTTTATGATATACCATAAAAGACAAAAATCAAGAAAAACAAAAACAGACAGGAAAACTAAATATGAATAAATATACGAAAATTACAGCATCTATTGGTCCAAATTGCGAAGACAAGGAAACTTTAACACGTATGATACGTGCGGGCGTTAATATGTGTCGCTTGAATTTTAGTCATGATACAGGTGATGTTCAGGGTAACAAGATTGATTTAATCCGTGAAATTTCAAGCGAATTGGAAATGCCTGTTGCAATTATGATTGATTTGCAAGGTCCAAAACATCGTATTGGAAATTTTGAAACAGAACATAAATATCCATTGGAAATCGGTCAAAAGTTTGTTTTTGATACAGATGAAACACCTGGTAATTCAACACGCGTGCAACTGCCGGATTCAGATGTCTTGGCATCATTAAATGTTGGTGACAGAATTTTGTTAAATGACGGCAAAATTGAAATGCAAGTGGACAGTGTTTCGCCAAATCGTGTTGAAACAACTGTTGTTCGTGGAACAGAAATTTGGTCCAGACGCGGTTTTAATTTGCCTGATACAGAAATATCTACATCTGTATTAACGCCAAAAGATAGGGCTGATTTGGCATACGCTGTTACAAAAAATCCAGACTATGTTGCGATATCTTTTGTGCAACGCCCCGAAGATATTGCCGAAGTGCGTGATTTTATTTCACAGCATACATCACATCAGATAAAGATTATTGCAAAAATAGAACGTCCAAATGCGGTTGAACGTATCACAGAAATTGCATCTGCGGCTGATGGTATCATGATTGCACGCGGGGATTTGGCGGTCGAAGTGCCATATGCCGAAGTCCCAGCAATTTCACGTCATATTATTCGTGAATGCAGAAAGATGAATAAACCTGTAATTGTTGCGACACAAATGTTGGGTTCAATGGTTAACAGTGAATTTCCAACACGTGCAGAAATTACAGACGTTGCAAACGCTGCATATTTGCGTGCTGATTCAACCATGACATCCGAAGAAACAACAATCGGTATAAATCCTGTAAATACGATTGAAACAATGGCGAATATTTTGACGCATGCTGATTATGATGCAATCGCCAATCCATACGATTGGTCACGTGTTGAAAATATCCCAGAAAACGATTGGTCTCGTTCTGTTGCGTCTATGGCATATTTGAACAAGGCGTCTGCGATTGTTGTATTTGCACGTGATACAGTTGCAGCAACAGAAATTTCATGTCGTAAACCTGATATCCCAGTGATTGCGGTATGTAATGAATCTGTGATTGCAAATCAGTTGTGCTTATTACGTGGCGTGTTTCCGATTTATAATAATCAGTTGTTTGGTATGCGTGATGGTTTTAATGCTGCACGTCAATTCCATATAAATTCAGGTAAATTGGTTATCGTTGACGAAGATAAGATAAGCCTGCGTACATTGGACTAAAATAAAAATCCCCAAACGGGGATTTTTTTATGGGCATTGTTCAAGTTGTTTTAGAACATTTTGAATGTCATTATTAACAGATACTGTTATTTCACGTTTTAAACCATCTGTATATGTGTAATAAAAGTCTGCGTTTTTAAATTCTGGTAATGCCTTGTACGCTTGTTCAAATGGTGCCAACATTGCCTTGAACCATTGGCGACCACGACACAGGCATCCGTTTCTGACATCGGCCGCAACAACGGCAGTTGCGGTATTTGGATACTGTGTGTCTAAATCATGGTCTGTCATCATTAAACAGCGACTGCCAAAACCATAAAAGTTCGCATCATCAGACAAGAATTTATAGATTAAGTCTGCAGACGCACCAGCCTGTTGTAATGAATAAGCCATGCCGTCTGTGCAACATGCCTGGGCGTTACCCATCAGCATTTTATATCTTTCCAACAGTGGCTTTGCAGCAGGGTGTGATGCCTTGATATTTGGGTTGCACGCAGCGGCTGCGATAAAATCATACAGTTTTGCATCGCGAATTTTTGGACTGCGTGGTGAAACAGTTTCGCGAACAATTGGTTTTTTACGCCAAATTTCACATTCTGCATCTGTTTCAAATGGGCATCCGTCATCGTTTATATCCTGAAAAGCCGTTGTAACAATTTCTGTCATATCCTGGGCAGTGTATTCAGGTTTGTTGGTAATTCTCGCCCACAAATCGTCAGATGGTTTTTTTGGTGCCAACAATTCTTCGACGCGTTCCAATGTTTTTGCAGCGTCTGCCATATTTTGTTCGTACAGTGCGATTGGTTCGACTGTGTTGTTCACAACGATTTCTTCAGCAGGTTCCAGGAACCAATCCGAAAAGTCTTTGTATTTATAACTGGCGATTGAATCGTCCCAAATTGGCACGCCGTTTTGCCAATCAACAGTCTTGTCAGACAGTTTTGCGTTATATTTTCCGTGTGTGCCATCCCACAGTGCAGGTCGGTTATCTGGTACTGTTGGTTTGACCGAATAAATCTTTACATTATGTGCAGGTACAACAATCGGCTGTGCAACCGGCATTGGTGCAACGTCCATATCCCACACAGGTTCTGTGTCGTATGTAACTTCTTGAATTTCTTCGAACACGATTGGTGCAATATCACAATCTGCCCCGACACAGTCAGATGCGTGGGAAACAGATGCCCCATACAAACACAGCAGGGACGAAAAAATAAATATCTTGGTTTTCATACCCAACATTATATCACAAAAAAGCCACTATTAAAACATGTTTTTTGTTGTGTGTCGGGCAGATAATTTTTATACTTTAGGAATAAATAACTAAAACAAAAAAGGGGAAAGCCATGAAGAAATTATCAATGATTGCGTTATTGACGGCTGTTGCGTTGCCTGCTTTTGCGACAGAAGTGGTTGATACGCCTGTTGCGGATTCTGTGACAGAACCTGTTACCGAAATTGCGGAAACAGATGTGACGGGGGCGTTGGCCGATGTCAAAGAAGCAGAATTATTGGTCCAAGAAACAGCAGATGAATTTCCAGAAGTTGTTGCAGAACAGAAAAAAACTTCCTTTTTGCATGGTTTACAGATTGGTGTTGGTGTGTCTGCAACCAGTGGTTTAAATGGTTTTATTGGATATGTTAACAAAGATTTTGAATCTTTTTGGGCTAAACGTTTTGGTGTTCGTTTTGATTTTGGTATGACATCACCGGTTAAAACACAACTTAATGATGCGATAAATGATGTTTTGGGTGACAGTGTTGAAATTGGTGACAGTTTAGCGATATCGGATGTTGATATTGATGCTAAACATTATGCTGCAATGCTTGATTTTTACCCGTTTGGCAATACTTGGTTCTTGGGCGGCTGGCGTTTAACAGGTGGTTATTATTTTGGTGAATTAAACGCCGCGGCACATATTGCTGGCACAATCAATGAATTGGACGGCGGTTCTTATGAGTTTGAGTTGGGCGGTCATAACTTTAAATATACTGGTAATTCTGTACACGGTACTGCAGAATTTGACTGGGATTATCGTGGACCGTATTTAGGAACTGGTTTTGACTTTGGTTTATTAGCAGGCTTTAAGATTTATGTTGATGCCGGTGTTGTCTTTACAAACAAAGCAGCCCAGTTGGATTTGAATGTGCCATTTGACAATCTGACAATGGATGGCAATCCTGTTGATAACGATACAATCAAAGAAACTGTTGATGGTGTTATCAGCGATGCGTTGGCGGATACACAATCTGAACTGGATGATTTTAAATTCTATCCAATGGTCAAGGTTGGTTTTATGTATCGTTTTTAATTTGATAAACCGCCGATTGGCGGTTCTTTTTTTGGAATATATGCCCGTTGCCTTGCGGGCATATATTATGTATTTTTATCGTATGAAAAAAATAATGCCAATATTTTTTTGTTTGTTTTGTTCAAATGTGTTTGCATTGGACGGCTTGCAGGTCGGTGTTGGTGTGTCTGCATTAACCGGATTAAATGTTTCTGCTGGGTTTTATAACAAAAATTTAGAATCATATCTTGGACGGCATTTTGGTACACGTATTGATTTTGCAAGTCTTGATGCTTTGAAGTCTGCCGTGGATTCTGCAATTGATTCGTATATGCGTGACGGCAAAGACGTTGGTGATGGGGTCAAGATTGATAATGGTAGGCTTGATTCATGGCATGCGTCTATTTTGTTAGATTATTACCCTTTTTCTGGAAATTGGCGTTTGTCTGCGGGCTATGCGTGGGGCAAGGCTAAATTAGATGCCGATATTTTTGGTGAAATAGAACGTGCACCGAATCAGCGGTTTTATTTCTATTTGGCTGGAGATCACTATTATTATAATGGAAATGATTTTGGCGGAACGGCGACTGTTGATTGGAATTTTCATGGTCCGTATTTGGGCACAGGTGTTGATATTGATATTTTTTGTGGTTTTTCTTTATTTATAGACGCTGGTGTGGTGTTTACTAATCGTGCCGCCAAGTTACATTTGGATATACCGCATGAACAATTATATATGTATAACAAAGAAACGGGGGTGTGGAATCCTATAACAATACCGGCACTTGATAATGATGTGGCACGTGCTACGCGTGAAGGTAATGATAAATTGTCTGATTTTAAGTTTTTTCCTATGTTGAAACTAGGTTTTGCATATCGTTTTTGACGAATCGTATGTTGTTCGAATCGTAAAATACGTTGAAACCGAATCATTTTTGGTTATAAGTATGAAAAAAAGTTATAATAAAAAATGGCGGTTTTCTGGGAAAAAATATGATTTTGTAGATTTTTTTAAAATTATTTTTGAAATAGTTCTTGACTTTTTCAGAAATTGGACGCATACTAAGCGGGCTTTCAAGTTGAGACAACGAAAAAAAAGAAACTCAACCCCTGAAATTCTGCGGTTTACGGAACGAACAGTAAGAATTGGGTTCTGATAAATTACGCAAACATTGTGAATAAAAGCAGCTCATCAAAAATTCAAGAAGGGATGTGCAGACAGTTGAATTTGGAATATCCAAACTTTGACTAAGTCAAAAGTGCATATCCTAGACAGGTAGTAGGTTTACATATTAAACCTCGT
>JAZRGB010000057.1:0-2607 GCA_045643965.1 Candidatus Enterousia sp.
CTGTCTGCCGAATACTTCGATAAGGTCCTGTTTCTTCAGTGACAGATCGTCGAACTTGAATGTGATGCCTTCACCGTCAGGGAAGTTAGCCAGTGCACCGTGATCAAGGTCACCAACGATAGCATAGGTGTCGTTTGTTGAAGCATCAGCAAAAGCATCGATGCTGTTATTGAATACGACTGGCAGTCCTTCGAACGGATCAGCAGCGAAGTTTGCACCGTACTGTGCAGCCTTGAAGTTACCCCACGTTGCCTTATTCATAATTACAACAGGGTTTGCAGCTTCATCAGACAGCTTGGCCATAGCCTGTGCGATTGTTCCTACTGAAATAGTAGTAGCCTTCAGCACTGGTACTGCTGGGCAAGTAGTCGTTGATACTGTGCCGCAAGCATCGATCTTTGCGATAAGTGTGTCGGCTGCCTTCTTGGCGATTCTGTAAGTCAGTTCATCATAGATGTACTGAAGGAATGCTTCGCCACGAAGATCATAGACTTCGTCTGAAATCTGTACAGCCTTCTTGATTGATACAGGCTGAAGTTCTACTACGCCCAGTACAAGATTTTCTGGATTGATAGCAGCTGCACCTTCAGTGTGTGCGACAGCATCGTCACCGCTGATTTCAAAGCCGACCTTCAGATTGCCCTTCAGGTAAGCCTTTCTTACCAGTGCCATTACGCCTTCACGTTCCCACGCAGTTTTAACGATGTCATATACCAGTTCTGGAACTGGAACTGTGCCGCTTACGTTCTCGGTAAGCAGTGCCCTGCATTCGCTGTCGTTTTCTGACTTGATGTATTCAGCAAATGCGTTGATGTATTCAGGTGTGTTTCTGATTTCTGCATTCATTTTCTTATTTTCCCCTTTTTCTTCGATTTCAATTGTCTTTACGACTTCGCCTTCACCCATTGCGACAGCATTTCTGATTTCTGCCTTCTTGGTTTCGGCTTCCTTTCTTGCTTCCAGTTCGTCATTGATTGACCTTGCTTCTTCTTCGAGTGCATCAAGGTCTGCATCTTCGACATCTACTTCGGAAGCGATAGCAGCCTTTCTTTCTTCAAGCTGCTGAACTGTCATTTCTTTAAGTTCCATTTTTACCCCCTAAAGATTCGCTATGATTTTAACTTTCTGTTTCTGACGTTCGATTTTACGCAGTTCGGCTTTTACGCTGTCCAGCGATTCCTTCGCACTGTCCAGTGCTTCGGAAATACCCCTTGCCTGAATCGATGTCTGTGCGTATGCTGGAAAAGTGACAGCCGAAACTTCGAACACCTTGTCGATCGACCTTATGTGTCTTGTAGGGTGTTCCGTGTCGACATCTTCCCAGCTATCTTCATTAACAGCGAACATAAATGACATACCTGTCAAATCGCCACGTTCCACTGCTGAATAAAGCGTTCTTGAATCGGCGTTGTTTTCCGTGTCAAGTTCGACACGAATGTCCATACCGCCTTCGTTTACTGTCATCTGCATCGTTGAATTTTCGTTGTTATTTCTGGACCTTGCCAAAGGTATCATATCGGTGTTATGGTTCACCAAAAATCTTACGTCTTTAAGGTCCGTTTCCATTAAGGCTTCAGGCTCGATTATTTCATCGTACCAGCCCAGATTTGTACGCTGTCCGAACACGATCGGTGTTCCTGTCAGCGTGTGTCCTGTTTCTTTTTCCTCTGCGTTTATATCAAAATTAAACGCCCTGATTTCCTTCTTCATCGTTTCCCCCTGTCATCGCTTCTATGCGTTCACCGTTTCTCAAATCGTAATATTCGCCACGAATAGGTATCGCCTGACCAGCACCGTCTGGCAATGGTGCCATATTCCAGATTTCCCTTAATTCGTCTATGGTAGCAAGCCCCCTGTCAGCCCATATTTGAGCGACAGCCGCTTTTTCACTGTTGGATAGATATTGAAGCCTTGACGATGTCGCAATTACCCTGTTTCCTGTCGACTGCTCACGGAACGTAAAAAGCATTTTCGTCATTACTTCTGAAAACTGTATTGCAAAAGGCTCGATAGCCCCTTCATAAAATGCGGACCATTTGTCGCCATAAGCTGTATTCGTCAGCACTTCTTCATTAACGCCGAAATATTCGTATACGTTATCTTTTATAAGCTTCATCTGGTCTGCATCGACTACGAACGGTTTCGAATCTATCTGTTTTATGTTCGTATATGTGTTCGGGAATAGAAGCATTCCGCCGCCTTCCGCTTCAGCCTTGAAGTTTTCGGCTGTGAACCTTTTGCGTTCTTTTGCTAAATCTTCGGCTTTTGAGAAGTTCGCCAGCGTTGCCATAAATCTGTAAGTCGCCGCAGATTTTACGCCTTCTTCGATTCCCTGATTCTGCATATTGATCAGTTCAAGTGTCGGATATAAAGCGTGATTTGTTTCGCCGAAAAAGTCGTCTTTATACTGATACTTGGTCATAACGCCGCAGTATGCAAGTTCGATTGCCGCCTTCTGTCCGTTCGAAAATTCGTAACGCAAAAACGGAATGACGTTATTACCGTCTTTGAACTGCACGACTTCGCACTTCTGCGGAAGCGGCGTGAATACGCCTGACGGTTCACCGTACTGATCGTATACAGGACAGATGAACGCTGTGTTGTTCA
>JAZRGB010000058.1:0-44625 GCA_045643965.1 Candidatus Enterousia sp.
TAACTGTGTGTCGTAAAAGATGCGATTTGTTGGATAAAATTAAAAAGTTTGAAAAAACATCACGCGAAGAATTTATCTGGAATATTATGTACTATATCGCAGAATCGTATCTGCGTATGTTAAAAGAACTGAATAAACGTGTTTTGGCATCTAAACGTGTATTACAGGAACGAATTCGTAAAAAAGAATTGATGGATTTGTTGGACGTTGAAAACAGTTATACACTGTATATGGCTGCGATAAAGGGAAATATGGCTGTGCTGGATAAGTTGGAGAAAGTTCGTGGTTTCGTCAAAACAGATGAAGCCGAAGAATTGGCTGAAGATGCACGAATTGAATTGGCCCAGGCAACCGAAGTTGTGGCATCATACAGTAAAATGCTGAAATCGATTAAGGAAACGTTTGAAAGTGTTATTAACATGGATTCAAATACTAATATTAATCGACTGACAATGTGGAATATTATCTTGGTTGTGCCAACTGTTATCGTTGGATATTACGGTATGAACGTACGCTTGCCGTTTGCAGAATATGAACAGGTCGCAAATGTAATCTTTATATTCATAATGGTATTGTTGTTGGGGTTTGCACTGTTTGGTTTGTTGCGTCGCAGAATATCATAAAAACAGGAAAACCGCCAATTTGGCGGTTCTTTTATTTGCCCCATTTTGTATCGATTGTATATTCTGCAATCAGTGGTACAGACAGTTTTACAATATTTTCCATTGCGGATTTGATTTTTTCTGCAAACTGTTCGGCAAATGCAAAGTTGCATTCAAATACCATTTCATCGTGAACCTGCATAATCATACGGATTTTGTCAGAATTTGGTTGAATAATATTTTTATCAATTTCAACCATTGCCAGTCGCATTAAATCTGCTTCGAATCCTTGGATTGGGGCGTTAATGGCTGCACGCATCGCGTATGCACGCATACGTGGGTTGCGTGCTTCGGGTAATTCAATTTTGCGGCCCCATGGGGTGTAAACGCATGCGTTTTCTAATGCGAATTCTTTGGTTTTATCGATATATTCTTTTACTTCGGGCAGGCCAGCCATATACGAATTTATGATGCTTTGTGCTGCGTGACGTTCAATCCCCAGTTGACCCGCCAGACCAAACGAAGATATGCCGTATATGATTGAAAAGTTTACGGTTTTTGCCGCACGTCGCATTTCTTTTGGAACAGGTTGGTCGGATGGTATGTTGAATATCTTACGGGCCGTTTGGCTGTGAATATCATCGCCGTTGTTAAATGTTTCTTTGAATGTTTTTATGTCTGCAATGTCGGCCAGCAGTCGTAATTGAATCTGTGAATAATCGACAGATATTAATACATTGCCTGGGGATGCGATAAAGCATTTCCTTATTTCTTCGCCCAGTTCAGTTTTAATTGGAATATTTTGCAAGTTTGGATCGCGACTGGACAAGCGACCGGTGTTGGTGCTGGTCTGTAAATATGTTGTGTGAATACGTCCGTCTGATGCAATTTGGTGTGGCAATGCGTCTGCGTATGTGCCGGCCAATTTAGCGATTGAACGCCATGATAATATCTTTTCGATGATGACGTGTTCGTCCATCAGTTCGTTTAATGTTTCAGCGTCTGTGGAACGTTTTTTGTTCGCAGTTAATCCCATTTCGTCGAATAAAATAATCCCCAGTTGTTTTGGACTGGCGATGTTAAATTCATGCCCAGCCAGTTCCCAAATTTCTGATTCCAGTTTTTGTAATTGCTGATGAAATACACCTGATAATTGGTTAAGGCGTTGTTTGTCCGCCATAACGCCGATTCGTTCCAGTTTTAACAAGACGGACATCAAAGGTAAATCACATGTTTTATACAAATGATTCAGTTTTTTATTTTGAATCAGTTCTGGGTGCATTTTATCATATAACGCGTATGATATACATGCGTCTTCGACTGCATATTTAGATGCTGTTTCGATTGGCAGTGCGTCAAAGTGCATGTCTTCATTTTTGGTGCGTGGTGGAAATAAAGATGCGAATTTAATTGTCGAATGCCCCAAATACTTTAATGCCAGTTCGTCCAGACCATGACCGTGAATTGTGCCGTGTAAAATATATGACATCAGCATTGTATCATCAAATGGGGTTATTTTTGATATATCCCAACCTTCGTTTGCCAGAATATGAAAATCGTATTTCAAGTTATGACCAATTTTGATAATCTTGTCATTTGTTAATATTGGATATATAACCTTGTGAACGTCAGTGATTGATAACTGATTTGGTGCCAATGTATCACCACCAAATAAATCGATAGTGCATGTTTTGTGACGGATTGGAATATAAATGCCGTCAGTTTCAGATACGGCCAGTGAAATCCCCACCATTTTATCCGTTATTGGATTAAGGCCAGTTGTTTCTGTATCAATGGCAATAATCTGGTCAATTTTAGATATGAAGTTTTCCAGTTCGGATATGCTTTTTATTGTTTTGTATTTATATTTAATTTGTTTATTTTCTGGTTCTGTACCGGTGTGTGTTGCCGTGTCGATTGCACATGCGTTTCCTGCAAAACTAAGTTCGGGGGCAGGGGTGGCAGATGAATTTTCTGGGAAATTTTTACTTATCTTTTCAAACAAAGATTTACTTTCAATTGTGGTTTTTACAAAATTTAATGCCCCTGTGGTATTAAATACAAATGGGGTGATTTTTAGACCGGACAAGTCAACATCGTCTTTTAATGTGACCAGTTGTTTTGATATGTATGCCAGTTCGCGATTGTCATGCAACAATGTGCGGATACGGTCGTTTTTTACGTCGGATAAATTGGCATACAGATTGTCCAGTGTGCCAAACTGATTAATCAGTTCTGATGCTTTTTTTGGACCGATACCTGGGACACCTGGGACATTATCTGATGAATCGCCCATTAATGATTGTACATCGATAACCTGATTTGGGGTTACGCCAAATTTTTCAAGAACCTGGGGGGTGCGGATTTCCAGATTTTTCATTGTGTCGTATAAAAATACACAGTCTGATACCAGTTGCATCAAGTCTTTGTCGCTGGAAATAATACGGGTCGCATCGTGTGCACCACAGTTGTTACGTGCCAGTGTGGCGATGACATCATCTGCTTCGACCCCGGGAACACACAGTACCGGTATGCCCATTTTGGGCAGCCCGTGTTGCAACAGTTCGCCCTGCATAGTTAAATCAGCAGGCGTTTCAGAACGGTTCATTTTATATTGTGGGTAAATATCCTGACGAAAAGATATGCGTGATGCATCAAATATACACACAAACGAATCGTTTGGTTTTGCCGCAGCAAGCAGTGGCAATATCATGTTAACAAAACCATACACGGCCCCAATAGGGGTGCCATCTGTTCGTGTCAGGCGACTGTTTACGCCATAGTAAGCACGAAATAGTAATGAATTTCCATCAATCAGTGTCAGCATATGATATTTGTCCCATGTGTTGTTAATTTAGGGGGCGTGTCGCCCCCCCCAAACGATTAAAAGTAGTGTTTAGAATACGTAACGCAGTTTTACACGACCTTCGTATTGTAACAGATCGTATTTTTCTGTTGCATATTCAAACAAGTCTGATGCGTATAATACACGACCTTCGACATCAACGTTAAATGGAATAACAGGTATATCAAATGTTATACCCAACATACCTTGGTATGCGACGGTGTTATCGATGTCAATGTCTGCAGGTTCGTATGTGCTGGAAAATGTTGTTCCAACCCCAGCACCAATGTATGGTTTTATCACAGGTGTTGGTAATTTAAAGTACGCATTTACCATGCCCAAATTTAATTCCATGTCGTCTGTATTTACATAATCATATTCCAATTCAATGCGGAACATTGGAATATCAATGCCCAAGACAGCACCATATGATTGTGCAGATGCAGATTTATTGTGGTCTGCCAGTAACGTATAGCCGCCAATGCCATATGTGCCACCAGCATAAATATCAAATAAGAGATTTGCATTTGCTGCACCAGCAGATAGCATAATTGCAGCAGTTGTTAAAAAACCAAGTGTTTTTGTTTTCATGTTTTCTCCTTTCTGTGATATTATAATAAGAAAAGGGTGTTTAATATGCAAGAAAATAAACCTATTTTAATCGTTGGACTGGGAAATCCAGGTGCTGAATATTTGACGACGCGTCATAATGTCGGATTTATGGCGATGGATGTGCTGGCAGGTGAAGGGGCAACTTGGAAAAATGAAAAGAACGCATTAACAACACGTGTGGAAATTGATGGTATGCGTGTCATATTGGTAAAGCCACAGACGTTTATGAATAACAGTGGTATTGCTGTATTGGCGTTGATGACATTTTACAAAGTTCCATTGGAAAATTTAATTGTAATTCATGACGATATGGATATTCCGGTTGGTGATTGCCGCGTTAAAGTTGGTGGGGGCAGTGCCGGGCATAACGGTATCAGGTCGATTGATGCGAATGTTGGCCGTGAATATAAACGTGTCAGAATTGGAATTGGACATCCACGTGATTATGATTTAAAAATAGATCCAGCAGATTGGGTGTTGGGTCGATTTACGTCTGATCAATTGAATAAAATTGCAGATGTAATTTCAAATATAAACATATTTGAATAAGTACTATTATTTAGATAATTCACCCACCAGCCATCCTGTAGAGAAGCCTGTGGTGGTTTCGGTTTCATGTTGACCATCTGTATAGTAGAAGTTTAAAGGTGTGCTGGTGATGTCGGTTTTTGTTGGTAATGAGTATGTGTTATCATTTTTATTAATCGCAACCCATTTGCCACCATCACATTTTAATGTTGTTGTGCCTGATGTTGTATCTGGTGTTACCGTTCCGCCAACACAGTAATAGTCCGTGTTACCGGCTGTGAATACAAGTTCGGTTTTGGCACTACTATTCAAAGTGCTGGATGTCGGATTACATATTTGACTAACAGGGGCACTAATGGAGTCGTCTGATGCGTAATTGGCATTTTTGGGATTGGTTGTATCGACTGTAGCAACACCATAAATACAGCACATATTAGAATCCGTTGCATTGCCGATTGGGATTGCGACGGTTCTGTTTTGTTTTGGGTCGTAGTATGTACTGCTGCAACAATTGGTTTGACCGTCAGTGGTTACGATTCTGTCATAGCCTTCGTTGGAAGGACAATAAAGTCCGTCGTCACTTTTGGAACCAACAGGGATACATTCACCATCACTGTTTTCAAATCCGTACCCGCATGTTGTGTCACGGCAACTGTCGATTTCTTCTTCGGTATTTGTGTTGCGTGCAAACCATGATAACAATGTCTCGTTATCTGAATTGTTTTTATCATAGTTGATGATAATTTGATTTCGTGGTGTTTTTTCATTCCCTGGGCGTGTTTCACAGTTACCCCAAATCTGTTCCGTTAAACGACAAGTTTCCCAATCTAACTCTTCCCATTTCGTAGTCGCATTTTGTGCATCTAACTGACACCAGTCGTATAAATAGTCAATATTTTCATGTGCGGCGTCTTGTATTTCTGTTTTCTCTGCGGACAGCAAATCAGTTCCGTATGTATCGTAACGGATGGTTATATCTTCACTATCATTGGAATTATAGGTGATACAGACAGAAGTGTTGTCTTTGGGACAGTTGTTCGTTCCACGTGAAAAACCGTATAATTCTTGATAGATGTCGCCACCGTTTGTCTTGGCTGGTCGGTTTCCTTGGGTCATAATTGCATGTATGGTATCTGAACCTGCATCACGTATGCATTGTTCAACTTCGTTCCAGCAGGCACGGCGACTTACAATAGATTTGCGGTTAATCGATGTGTCAATATTTTCACACAGGCCAAAGTTACCGGAAATAGCAGTGCATGCCTGAATAATACAGTTTTTACCAATTTCGCGACATGTTGATAATATTGTTGCGTATGATTTTTCGGTTGCGATTGCGTCCATACCGCTGGTCCAATCTGTTTTTTCACCAGCGGGTTTACTGATTGCGGCCATTAATCCTGTACACATGTTTTTAATGTCAGAACACATTTCGTTAATTGTGACGTCGGCCTTGACCCCAAAGATAGATAATGCACGTGCATCAAAGTCTGTAATAGTTTTGTTTGCGTCGTCCAAGCATTGTGTTGTTAATGTTGTGCAGGATTGGCTGACTTCTTGTAATTTTGCTTCTTGGGCCAGTTTTATTTGTGCCAAGGCATCTTCGATAAAGGCGTCCCAGACGTATGTGGAAATATCCTGACAATTTTCCATTGCAGGTTCCAAATAAATCTTTTTTGATTCCAAGAACAGGACGAATTCACGATTGGCTTGGGTGCCTGTCCATGTTTGATCTGGGGCAGGGCGTGTAATCAGATTTTGCAGTTCTGCCAAAGATCCTGTTAAAAATGCCTGGCCGGTGGTTGGGTCAATGTATTTGCCACTGATGTCCAGGCATTTTGACATGTCTGTACCACAAACGGTTGTGTCTGTTAACATTTCCAACATTTTTGTTTTGCAAGTCAATATGTCGTCTGAATTACGTTCTTGGTGGATGTTCAGTCGCGACATATCCAGCAAAGCACTGCTTTCTTTGATTTTTGCACGGGCCTGGTCATTTTGGGTCTGGTATGATTTTTCAACGGTATTGCAATCTTGGGCGATTGACATTTGATATCCGCTTTCCGCGATTTCCAGATCAGATTGACTGCATACTTCCATTGCCATTTCACGACATATTGGTAATGCAGCATTATATAATTCTGTGCCGGATTTAGTAGTTGTAGATGCACCCATCATTGAATCAACACTGTCAAACGCGGCGTCTGCGTTCAATGACAAAGATATTGCGTTCAAGCCTTGGTCAAAGTTACTGTTATTAAAACTGGCATTTAATTTTTTGGCGATTTCATCCAGCATCTTTTTCGATTTACTGGTGTCATCGGTTGCGTATGCGATTTCACCTTCGGTTGCGGTATTCAATGCCATTGCGTCTTCTTTGTCCATGCTGACAGTCAGCAGGCGTTGACTGAATTCCAATAATTTATCTTCGACCTGTGATAATTGTTCCTTGGTTTTGTCGAAATCATGAATACGTGACGAGCATGCACAACGTTTCAATGTGCTGTCTTTGTTTGCACAGAATTCATCCATACATTCAAAGAATATGTCGCGACATGCGGAAAAATTACGTGATGTTATTGCGTTAACGATTTCTTCGGTATTTGTGCCTGCACGTGCAATACGCGTATTGTTTGTACGAGATGTTTTGCGTCCGGTATTCGTGTTTTGTGTTGCCGTACGTGATACGGTGCCACTGCGTGATAGTGTGGTGCGTGCGTTACCCGTATTGCGTGTTGTTATGCGTGCGGATTGTGTGTTGGGGACATTACGTGATTGAACCACGGTGCCAGTACGTGCAGTAACAGATTTGTTTTGCTGCTGTGTGGTTGTTGTACGATTTGCATTACTTACAACATTACCAGAACGATTTGATATCTGTTTTGTTGTGCTGCGTTCACGTATTGTGCCGGATTCAGGGTTTTTGTTTACGTTAATGACACGTGATGACGCAGTTGGTTGTATTGATGTGTTTTTTTGTTCGGGATTTGGTTTTTGACGATTCGAAGTAACAGTTGGTGTTGTCCCACGACGTGTCGCGGCACGTGATGTGTCGATTTCGTCGTTTGCAAATGCCGCTTGAAAAGCAAGCGGTACAAGCAGTACAGCAAAAAGCAGTTTTAATCCCTTCATCCTTATATATGAAATCTTAGCAAATTTATAAAAAACGGGGCAAGTAGAAAATATGTTTATATTACATATAAATAAAACTGGTGCGACCAGGGGGAATCGAACCCCCACGGGTTGCCCCACAGCATCCTTAGTGCTGTGCGTCTACCAGTTCCGCCATGGTCGCAAAAGTTTTTTTACATTCTTGCAAGTTGAAGTTTGTTTTTCAACCTTTTTTATGATAGAATAATATTGCTATAAATATTGGAAAGGATTTAACAATGAAATTTCTTACAAAAATATTGCTGAACTGTTCGGCTTTTGCGTTGTTGCCAATTATTGCAGATGCTGCTGGTACTTATTATACAGGTGGGTATCAATCCCCACAAGGTAGGTATGGTCAGGGTTCTTATTCCCAAACAGGGTACGCACAGCAACGTGCCAGAACAAATAATTATTCACAACAGGGTATGTCGGCTTATTCACGAAATCAGTATTCTGGTTATTCAAATGCTGGACGTACAAATGGATATCAACAAAACAGAAATGTTCAACAGACTAAATCACAGCCTGTGAATAAAAGTGCAGGTGATGGATTTTCGTTGGGTGGTGGTTTTTCACGACAGACAGGAATGTGGCAGTTTGAAATGAAAAATTCTGCATCTGTTTTGCACTATGATAATATTGATTGGAATGTGTTTGATGTAAATGCAGGATATGTTTTTGGCAATAATACAAAAATCAAGGTCGGTGCAGGGCTGCAATATGGTATGCAGTCTGGTGAATCAACGATGGTTGACGACGATATTACCAATGGTGGTTATTTGGTCGCAGAATACAAGGAAAATGGTGCTGTTATTGGCCAGCAAATTGGTAATGCGTTATCGATTGGTACCAGTCAAGATGGTTCGATGCTTGGGTTTAATGTTAGTGTCGGGATAAAAGATTTCTTTAGTCTGGGTAAATTAAAGGTTACACCATCTGTTGGTTGGCGTTATTTAAAGTATAGTTTGGAAACGCATAATAATCATGGAATGTCGTTGGATTATTATAACGGCGAAGGTGGCTGTATTGTATTGCCCGGCAGTGATGAAATTCAGTGTGATCCTGCGATTGTGTTCTATGATGGCAAAGATTTAATATTGTTGGTTCGTGATGATACGAATACAAATGGCGAAATCGATATTGATGATTTGATACCTGTGCCAAGTTCTGGCTGGTTGGATATGGGCAGTAATTATTACTATGCACAGCCAAGCATCAGTCATAAATATGATGTTGAATGGTCAGGGCCTTATTTGGCGTTGGATATGGTATATGATATTAATCAGGAAAATAATGTTAATGCGTATGTTGAATTGGGATTGCCTTCATATACTGCAACTGGTGATCAGCCATATCGTTTTGACTGGTTGCATCCAAAATCTGTCGAAGATAGTACAGGTATTGGTGGTGCGTTCCATTTGGGGTTGGGGGCAAATTGGACAACTGCATTGACAGACAGTGTTGCATTATCTGTTGGTGTGACGTATGATTATTATACTGTGTCCGGTGCAGATGCAAAAACATACTTGAACAGTACGTATTATACTGATATTTATGATGCACTGTTACAGGATTGGATTGATGCAGGAAAAACAGAAGCAGATATGTTGGATCCTGATTCGGGTGAATCTGTGGCACAAGACATCAAACAAATCGAAGAAGATTGCCCAGGGTGGGTATGTAGTGCCAGTGGCGAAATTAAATCTTTTTATAAGTCATTGGGAATTCGTGTTGGTATAAATGCAAAGTTCTGATAAATAAAATGGTAAGTTTTAAGAAAATTTTTGCAGCATTTATGGTACTGGCCTGTGTGGCCAGTGCCAATGCTGTGGAATTGCGTGGCATGGCATCTGTTAACGTTACCAGTGATACATCTGTTAACGCAAAAAATATCGCATTTGATGATGCAACACGACAGATAGTTGTTGATTCTTTGCGGCAATATGTAGATGTAGATGCTTTAAAAACGGCGGTTCAAAATACTAAAAAATCAGAATTGTCTAATTTGATTTCAGCATCTAGTATTGACGGTGAACAAACGTCGGGTACGACTTATTCTGCCAATATTACAATGACTATTGATACGGATGCGGCACGTGTTTGGCTGGATGAAAAAGAGGTTAGACATTGGTTGCCGAATAATTCAGAACAAAATGTATTTGATGTGGTTGTCACATTGTCAAACAAGTTGGCCGATTGGGGGCAACTGAATCAGATAGCAAATTCTGAAAAAATAGATTTAAGCACACAAAATATTCTTGGCAATACGGTGACATTGCGGTTGCCGTCGTCTGTACGTGGAACGTTTACGATTGCTGTACGCGGTTTGGGTTGGAAATACACTGACAAAGATGGTGTTTTGCATATTTGGAAGTAATTTTTTGTTTTCAAAAGGGGTGTAAGATGAAGAAAATATCTGTATTTTTGTTGTCTATGTTGTTGCCGGTGGCGTCTTTTGCGGCGGATGGTGCAACACTGGATTTAAATGTACGTCGTATTGGATTGGAATGGTCAAAGACAGATGTTAGAAATGCAAACAAGTATGAAGATTCACCAATATCTGCATTAAATGCAGACAGCCAAGATTTTATCAAGGGGATTTTTGATACGGCTTTGCAGTATAAAAAGAACCGTTTTCAATGGGATAATGCGTTATTTATGGAATATGGCGAAACAAAATTGAAACCGCATGATGGCCCAGATACTATCAGTGAAAATGCAGATGATATTATTTTATCAACTGATTTGTCTTATGCGTGTTGGGAATTTACAGGATTTAAATTCGGTCCAACAGTGCGTGGTGCATATGATACGGAATTTAAAGCATCGGGTGATGCCCCACGTCAGAATATTTTGCGTTCTAATGCTGGTATTTCTTTGTTTGATAACGCAATTATCAAAAGTTTGTATTTAACCGGTGTGTATGAATATGACTTTACATACGCAGGTGAACAGACCAGTAAATTGGCGGCTGAAATTGGTTGGCGTTTGGAATATCAGGTACGCGAAGGTGTAAAACTGTCCACCAATGGATACTATCGTGAATATCTAAGTTATTCTGAATATGTACCAACAGACCTAGAACGTGATTTAAGTGCTGTTTTGCGTTTGGATACGAATTTGTGGGGTGATTTAACGATGGGACCATACGTTCAATATCGTCGTGCCCGTGCCCGTGGTGTTGATGTCTATGGCAGTAATTTTGTTATGGGCATATCGTTTAATTACATAACATCGTTTGGATTGATAAAATAAAAAAAGACCGTCGTTTGGCGGTTTTTTATTGTAAATTTGTAAAAACTGTATAAAATGTAATCGTTTAAAAATGATAAGGATTGAAATATGCCAGCAAAAACAGTAAATGATATTGTCGCATTGTGCAAACGTCGTGGGTTTATTTTTACAGGTTCTGAAATCTATGGTGGATTGGGCGGAACATACGATTACGGCCCATACGGTGTTGAATTAATGAAGAATATTCGTAACGCATGGTGGAATGCCATGATTTATTCACGTGATGATATCGAAGGACTGGATGCAGCATTGATTACAAATCGTCTGTTGTGGAAATATTCTGGTCACGAAGCCGGCTTTTCAGACCCATTGGTTGAATGTAAAAAGTGCGGTGCACGTATGCGTCAGGATAAAATGAAAGATTTATCTAAATGTGATAATTGTGGCAGTACTGAAATCACAGAACCACGTGCATATCAGTTGATGATGGGGCTGTCAATCGGTGCGACTGCTGATGGGGCAATAAATGCATATCTGCGTCCAGAAACAGCAACAACAACATATACAAACTTTAAAAACGTATTGGATGCACGCCCACATAAGTTGCCATTTGGTATCGCACAAATCGGCAAGGCGTTCCGGAATGAAATTTCCCCACGTGGATTTGTGTTCCGTATGCGTGAATTTGAACAGGCAGAAATGCAGTACTTTGTAAATCCAGCCGACGATGAAAAGTTCCACAAAATGTGGATGGATGAACGCTTGGCGTGGTGGATAAACGTGTTGGGTATTCCGGCTGAAAAATTGCGTTTCGCACCACATGAAAAATTGGCACATTATGCCAAGGCTGCTGTTGATATTGAATACGAATTCCCAGATGGATTTGACGAGGTTGAAGGTATTCACAACCGTCAAGACTTTGACTTGGGGTCACATACCAAGGGGCAAAATGATTTTGAAATCCATGCAAATGTTATGGAAAATAAAGACAGTACAACAAAATTGTCTTATTCAGACCCACAAAGTGGTGAAAACTTTATCCCATACGTAATTGAAACAGCGATGGGCGTAAACCGTGCTATGTTGGCTGTAATGTTAGAGGCATATAACGAAGAAGACCTGGGCGATGGCAAAACACGCACAGTTTTAAAGTTAAAGCCAGTATTGTCACCAGTCAAGGCGGCGGTTATCCCATTGGCACGTAATGTTCCAGAATTGTTGACAATATCAAACGACATTGTTGGAAAATTGCGTAAACTGGGCATTGGCCGTATTGAATTGGAAAATTCTGGTAATATCGGTAAGAACTATCGCAGACATGATGAAATTGGAACTCCTGTTTGCATTACTGTTGACCATCAAACAATGGAAGATAATACAGTAACATTGCGTTATCGCGATACAATGGAACAGGTTCGTGTTGCAATCGAAGATGTTGTGCCACGTGTGCTGGAAATTATCACTAAATAAAAAATCCCCAAATGGGGATTTTTTATATGAACTAAATTGTGATTTTATTTATAATTTCTTTTATCTAATATCTTTTCAGCTAGCCTTTTTCGAACTTTTAAAGCAAGACGATTTGCGGTTTTTGTGTCTTTTGGTGTATCAATTATTCCCATTCTTACACCTTCTGCCAATTTATCTGCCGCCACAACCCCAGATATTCTATCTTCTGTTTTTATCCCTTGTAATCGTTTTTTTATTTCTGGTTTAATTTTTTCTATCTTTTGCTTTGTGTTTAATTTTGCCTTGATAAGTGCGGATTCTTTTGGAAAGAAATCAGGGTTCTTCAGATATATATATTCTTTTAGAACTTCTTTGTCTGCGTTGTTTATATGTCTGTCCAAAAAGTTGTTAGTCCAGTTGAGAATGAGATTTATGACAGATTTACGTATATCATCGTGGCAATTTGGGTTTTGAATAACAGGACGCATAATGTCGAATTGATTTTTTATTTCTGTCATTTTGTATTCATCTACGTATATTTCTTTGTCTGCGACATTTATTGTGGTTACGTCTATTACTTTATCGGCTGTGTCTTCTACATATATTACCTTGTCGCTAATTTCTTTTTTATTTGTCATTATAATCCTCTTTTTTTATTAAACAAAAACCGCCAAGAATTGACGGTCGGGGAGTTGGTAATCAGTATATCATTGATTCTGTCGCTTTTGGGTTGCCCCTGTTGTATAGCAAAACAGCCCCCCGACCATTACGGTCAGGGTTTGTTAACGATGCAGAACTGCACCGGATATACTGGGCCTACCACAGCCCCGAACCCAATTCCCATCAGGTTCGTTTGAATTATAACATACGTATAAATAAATTTCAAAAAATAATGCAGATTCTGTTGTTTTTTCTGTTGTTATTTTTTTCTAAATGTTCTAAATTTTTAGTGCTATGAGTAAGGAAATTATTGAAAATATTGATTCACAACAGTTGTCAGATGCGTTGTCTGAACGCTATCTGTCGTATGCGGTCAGTACGATTGTATCCCGGGCGTTGCCTGATGTTCGTGACGGGTTAAAGCCTGTACATCGTCGTATTTTGTATTCTATGTTGCGTCAGAAATTATCGCCAAATGCCGCTTTTCGTAAGTGTGCAACGGTTGTTGGTGACGTGTTGGGTCACTATCACCCACATGGGGACAGTTCTGTGTATGACGCGATGGTTCGCTTGGCCCAGGACTTTTCTGTACGCTATCCATTGATTGACGGGCAGGGGAACTTTGGTAATATCGATGGCGACCCCCAGGCGGCATATCGTTATACAGAATCCAAAATGACCGAAGCCGCCATGCTGATTATGGAAGGCTTGGATGAAAACAGTGTTGATATGATGCCGAACTTTGACGGTACAACACTGGAACCTGTGGTTATGCCGGGGGCGTTTCCAAATCTGTTGGCAAATGGTGGTATGGGTATTGCGGTTGGTATGGCAACAAATATCCCAACACATAATGTCGCCGAAGTATGTGATGCATTAAATCTGGTTGTGGACAAGCCTGATGTGACAACTGCCCAAATTATGAAGAAGATGATTGGGCCAGACTTTCCAACAGGCGGTATCTTAATCGATGGATTTGAAACAATTGTAAAGAACTATGACACGGGTAAGGGGGCTTTCCGTATTCGTGCCAAATGGGAAATTGAAAATCTGGAACGTGGTGGCTGGCAGGTTGTGGTATCTGAAATCCCATACGGTATTGTAAAGTCAAAGTTGGTTGAACAAATCGCAACTTTGATTGATGCGAAAAAATTGCCTCTGGTTGACGATATTGTTGATGAATCTACAACCGATGTTCGTATTGTTATTACGCCAAAATCCCGTAATATCCCAGCAGACAAAATGATGGCACACTTGTTTGCGATGACTGATTTGGAATATCGCTTTAATATGAACTTTAATGTGATTGATTCCAAGGGTGCACCACGTGTAATGTCAATTGGTGATGTGTTGCGTGAATTTATCGCACATCAAAAAGATGTTTTGTGTCGTCGTACACAATGGCGTTTGAATAATATCGCACGCAGATTGGAAATACTGGGTGGGTTGCTGGTTGTATATCTGAATCTGGATCGTGTAATTGAAATCATCAGAAATGAAGATGATGCCAAGGGCGTATTGATGGCCGAATTTAATCTGACTGAAATTCAGGTAGAGGCGATTTTAAACACACGCCTGCGTTCTTTGCGTAAATTGGAAGAAATGGAAATTAAACGTGAAGATGCCGCCCTGCGTGAAGAACAAGAACAATTACAGGCGTTGTTGGCCAGTGAAGATGTTCAGAATAATCAATTAAAGGCATGGTTTAACGATATTAAAAAGACATATGATAAAAAGACTAAATTGGGTCGTCGTCGCACAACATGGGCAGAAGATACCCAAGAAATCGTTGTCAATGCAGATGAATTTATCGAAAAAGAACCGCTGACAATTATTTTATCAACTATGGGTTGGATACGTGCAGCCAAGGGCCATTTGGATTTGAATGCGCTGGATGTAAAGTTCAAAGAAGGCGATGAATTGCATTCTGCGTTTCATGCAATGTCCACAGATAAAATCAACTTGTTTGTATCCAGCGGCAAGATGTTCACGTTATCTGCGAACGATTTGCCATCGGCACGTGGTTTTGGTGAATCTGTACGTATGATGGCAGATATCGCAGCAGACGAAGATATTGTTCATGCGTTTGTTCTGGATACTGGTGCAAAGTATTTATTGGCAACACGTCATGGTAACGGATTTATTATATCTGGCGAAAATTGCTTGGCCCAGACCAAGAACGGAAAACAGGTGATGAATATTGACGGCAAGAATACAGCACATATGTGTGTACGCGTATCTGGTGATATGATTGCGATGTCTGGATCAAATGATAAATTGCTGATATTTGCAACGTCTGAAATCCCTGAAATGTCCAGGGGCAAGGGCGTAATATTACAGAAATATAATGCAGAACGTACATATATTCTGGATATTATGTTCTTTGACGAAGCAAATGGGTTCGGATGGACCACTGGCCGTGGTACAACCAAATTAGATGATTGGGCACCATGGCGTGGCAAACGTGCATCCCAGGGACGAACAGTGCCTGTTGGATTCCCACGCAGTGGAAAGTTTGGAAAATAAAAATCCCCCCAACTGGGGGATTTTTTTATATAAAAATAATAAAAACTTGACTTTTTTGTCAATTTAGTGTAGTATATAAGGTATCAAGACGGTATCATTCGATGACCGAAATCTCCAACAAAGGAAAAATTTATGCATATTAATGAATTAAAGGCTAAATCGCCACAGCAGTTGCTGAAAATGGCAGAAGATATGGGTATTGAAAATCCATCACAATTAAATGTGCAACAGTTGCGTTTCGCTGTTATGCGTGTGTTCGCAGCAGATAAAAAAGTTGTGCTGATTGGTGATGGGGTTTTGGAACGTATGCAAGATGGTTTTGGATTCTTGCGTGCACCAGAATCTAATTATTTGGCAGGACCAGATGACTTATATGTGTCACCAAATCTGATTAAAAAATATGGTTTGAAAACAGGTGACTATATCGAAGGACAAATTCAGGCACCACAAAATGAATCTGAACGCTATTTCGCATTGGAAACAATCGAACGCGTTAATGGCGATAATCCTGAAAAGTTAAAGCATCGTGTGTCTTTTGATGATATGACACCATTGTATCCTGATGAAATGTTGAAAATGGAAGTTGCTGATGACAAGGACAAAGGACGCAATCTGTCTGCACGCGTTATTGACTTGATTTCCCCAACAGGTAAAGGACAACGTTCACTGATTGTTGCACCGCCACGTACCGGTAAGACTGTTATGTTGCAGAATATTGCACACAGTATCGCAACAAATTACCCAGATGTAAAACTGATTGTGTTGTTGATTGACGAACGTCCCGAAGAAGTTACAGATATGCAACGCAGTGTAAAAGGCGAAGTTATTTCATCAACTTTTGATGAACCGGCGGCACGTCATATCCAAGTTGCAGAAATGGTTATTGAAAAGGCAAAACGCTTGGTCGAAGCAGGGCAGGATGTTGTTATCTTGTTGGATTCTATTACCCGTTTGGGACGTGCATATAACACATGTGTCCCATCCAGCGGTAAGGTTTTAACAGGTGGTGTTGATGCGTATGCGTTGCAACGTCCAAAACGCTTCTTTGGTGCAGCACGTAATATCGAAGGCGGTGGTTCATTAACAATTATCGCAACTGCACTGGTTGATACAGGTTCAAAAATGGACGAAGTTATCTTTGAAGAATTTAAAGGTACAGGTAACAGTGAAATTATCTTGGACCGCAAATTGTCTGATAAACGTGTTTATCCAGCGATTGATATTACAAAGTCTGGTACACGTAAAGAAGACTTGTTGGTCGGTAAAGATATATTGTCAAAAATGTATGTGTTGCGTCGCATTATTAACCCAATGGGTACATTGGAAGCGATGGAATTCTTGTTGGATAAATTGCGTCTGACAAAAACAAACGAAGATTTCTTTTCTTCGATGAATCAATAATAAAAGCCCCAAACGGGGCTTTCTTTATGGGGCAAATATGGGCAAGATTTATTGGATTGTGGCGACGGTGGTCGCCTTTTTGTTTGTGTTTTGGGCAGGGGGGCAAATTGGACTGCAAAAATGCCAAAAAAATAACGCACAAAATATATTAAAAGAACAAATTGATTTAATACAGATAAAGGAAAAAGTAAATGCAGCGGTTATCAGTACTGGGACTGATGATATTCGTCGGTGCCTGCAGCAGAAATATACCATCGCAGATTGATACGTGTAATCAGATTATGTGCACGCCAATATATGGACGTGCAAGTGATTGGGGTGTTATAAGTGATGACTTGGCACGTAATATTTATCGGTATAATAAATTATGTGAAGAATATAATAAAAATTGACAATGTTTTGTTTTGTGTTATTGTTATCGCTATGATTAATAAAAATTCTATCTTATCAGCAAGATTAAATAGACCGCATCCAAAGCATGTGGCGTTAACTAAGTATTTCAAGCGTCATTGGACGTCTGAAACATATCAGACACAAGATGTCTTGTATGGTTGTAATGTATCCGCAAAGTTGGGGGCATTGCCACCAGAATTGCGTGCACGTGTGCCACGTGAACAAATTGTTCAGGTTACTGCACAGTTTCATGATTGTTTGGTACAATTCATTGCTGATTATTATGATAATCTTAGGCAAGTAAAATGTCTGTCATATTTAGTTGAGGATAACGGTTTTGTGCGATTAAAATATGATTCTGCATATAAAATGCCGGATATCAGTAATCTGTTTGGTACAGATTGTGTCTTGAAAGGACGCAAGATTTCATATGAGGGAAATTTACGTCCGTGGCGTGGTGCAATGGGATTTGTTTATAAGTTGTCTTTCCCAGAAATTAATGCAGATTATGCATTAAAGGTATTTTACATGGATTCTGCTGGTATGGGATTATTAGAACATGGTCCGTGGTTTGAAATTCCAACTGCGTTTGCAGCAAATAAAGCAGAACCAAATCGTAACGTGCCTGTGTATATGGCGTCGCTTGATGGTGATTATTACATGTTATCCAAGTGGGCAGGTGATGAGCCAGATAAAGTGAAACAGAAAAATAAGCCATATGTTATTTTTCATACCCGTTTCGGTGAAAAAAAATTTGAAAATTATCGAAATGGTCGCAGAATTGACTTTGGAAAAACTATTTTGACTTTTTATGGCAGTTGTTCATACAAAGAACGTAAATTGGTCAGACAGATTCTTGCAGGTGATGTTAACGCGGTTGAAAAGCACTTAAACGGCATCACAAATAAATTGGATTACAAAAATCTGAACCCGTTGTTACAAAAAGTCCTTGAAGAGAATTATCTAAATCAAGCAACAGAAAAGTATCTGTTGGGTATTCTGAAGTCAAATGGACGATAGTTTATCCCAATACAATATTGATTAAATCTTGAACGATTTTTTCGCAATTTTGGTTGCCTGTTGGTGAATATTCAACAAATTCAAAACTGTATGCGTCGCGGAAAGATTCGACCAATCTTTTTGCCATATTAACGTCCAAACCGCCAGATTCCGGTACCAATACGTCTGAAAAATATTCTGGGTTAATTGCATCCAGGTCAAAAGATACAACGTATGGGCGGTTACCAATTTTGTTGTGTATTTCAGATATTATATTTTCAATGTCAGATTGATTCTTTATATTTTTACAAAAAGAAATATTTATATTGTTTTCTGTGACATGTTCTATTTCTGCAGGTTCAAATGAGCGTGTTGCGATGTAAAACAGATTTTCTGGTTTTAATACACGGCGTCGTCGTGGAATTGTCATCCAACGTGCGTCGCCATCACCCAATAATGCACGGACATTTGTTCCGTGTGGTGCACCAGATGCCTGGGCCTTGGATGTTTCTGGTGTGTGCATATCCAAGTGTGCATCAATATAAACCAGACATAAATCATCTGTATCCAAATGGTCTGAAATTGCACAGAAATGTCCATAGTTTACAGAATGATCACCCCCAATCATAATATGCGGTGTACGTGGGGTTTGTTTGTAAATTTCCTGTTGTATTTTAAAGTTTTCACCAAATCTGTCACTGGCACATTCTTCATAATTAAATGGTGCAGGTGTAACAAAAGTCCATGTTGCATTTGGAAACATTTCTTGGACTTTTCTTGGGGCCAGTGCAGGGCCATCATTACGGATTGTTTTGGTCGCACCACGACCATATTCGATGCCTAAAAAATTTTTCATTTGTACGATTCCACTATACTTTCTGCTGCGTTTTGGATTGTGTGCAAGTATTGTTCGTATGTTGCACAATCACGTGATATCTCGGATCGATATGCATCACGCAGGTTTGTTATCATGTAATAACAGCCACTTAGATGTTGTGAACAATATTGGTGACCTGTTGCAAATGCGTTTTGGCCACGGACACGGCTGTCCATGTCTGTCCAGTTAATGCTGCCCAGTGCACTATCAATGCCAGACCAAGAATTGTCACCATAATATTTTCCAACGTTATCCATCCAATATTCGTTCATTTCAGAATCAGACCACTGATTAGTGTCTTTTATCGTTAAAATCTGCGTAATCAGCGATTCGATTTTGTTTTGATATTTGGCATCAATTTGTGACAATTTTGAACTGCAGTAACAACGATTGTATGCTGTATTTGCACGTTCGCAATATCCGTTCATGCATTCTGTATAATCGGCCAAACAGCGGGCGGAAGACATACGTTCGTTTGATTCAGAATAATAATTTTTCTGGTTGTTATAGTATGTTTCGTTGTTATTTGTGCGTTTTGTTGTATTGCGTGCCCGTGCGGCTGTGTTTGATACACCGGAACGTGCCACAACACGACGACCTGTTGTATTTTTTGCGGTTGGCATGACACCTGCACGTGCGGACATTGTTGGGGCACTTTGTTGTGCAATTCTGCGTTGAGATGTAGTGCTGGCCCCACGTTGTTTTTGCTGTGGGCGTGGAACAACACGGCGTTCAGCCGCCAGTTTTGTTGTGCGGACAACCGTATTGATTGGATTTAAAGATTGTGAAGTCGTAACGCCCGGATTTAGGTTTGTACGCATCTGATTATTCATATACGGGTACATATAGTTGTAATTGTATCCAGTCGTATTTGTCAGTTGTGCATCACGTGTCGCAGCGTCAGCAGTACAGACAGCACAGAATAGGGCAATAAAACAGTAAAAAATCCTTCTCATTTCATGTGTATGATAGAAAAATAAACAAAATCAAACAAGCACAAAATATTTTAATATAAATATTTGCATTTCAAAAAAATGTTGTTATAATAGACTTCGTTTCGGGGTGTAGCTCAGTCTGGTAGAGTGCTTGGTTTGGGACCAAGATGTCGAAGGTTCGAATCCTTTCGCCCCGACCAGAGATAAATAAAAAGGTCGCATTTGATGCGACTTTTTTATTTATTTTTGTGGAACTTGGATTCAAACAACAAAATTCTTTTGTCATGTTCGAACGTTTCCCTCGCTCGACACAATGTGTCGGCTGTGGGGCATTCGTGACGATTTTGCTGCGTAATACTTGCAAAATCTACTCATTGTCGCCCCGACCAAAGATAAAGGAAAAACTTTGATTTCTGGTATTTTTTTGTTTAAAATTCTTGACAATTATGTTTTGTGTGTTACTGTTCCTTTACAATTAAAATTGGGTGTGTAAAATGAGTTTTTTTAAATCATTTTTTAAATTTTATGATTTGTATAAAAACGGACAATTTGATGCTATTTCCAATGCTTCAAAAACTTTGTGGAACAAAAAAGCAGAAATAAGTGCTGAACTTTATAGGCTGGAAACAGAAGTTAGTTTGTCAAAGGAACGTTTAGGTAAAATTCAGGATGCAGCCGTTCGGAAATCATTAGGTATGAAAACGGATGTTGATTATGCGACACAACATATTTGTTTTGAAACAGTTTATCGTGTAATTGCGGCTGGGTGTTCACCGTTCTTGGTTGGACCTGCGGGCAGTGGAAAATCAACAATTTTGGCCCAGATTGCAAATGCGATGGATTTAAACTTTTATCCAATGTCTGTGAATGCTTTGACCAGTGATTACAATATCATTGGGTATAATGACGCAAATGGTAAATATATTTCTACTGCGTTTAGACAGGCGTATGAACATGGTGGTATTTTCAGTTTTGAAGAAATAGATGCAGGAAATCCAAATGTTATGACTGTTATAAACAATGCAATGAGTCAGGATAAATATATGTTCCCTGATAAAATCGTTCAAAAACATCCAAAGTTTATTTTGACTGCATCTGGTAATACGTATGGTACGGGTGCTAATATCAAATATGTTGGGCGTAACCCATTGGATGCTGCGACACTGGATAGATTTGTGATGGTTTATACTGATTATGATACGCAACTGGAAGAAAGACTGTGTTCAAACAAAGAATGGTTAGCATGGGTTCATTCTGTTCGTAAAAACGCAGAAAAACTTGATATGAAAGTCGTTGTCGGTACGCGTGCTGTATTACATGGCGATAAATTGTTAAACATTGGTTTGCCACGTGATGCGGTTGAAAAAATGGTTGTGTTCAAGGGTATGTCAATGGCAGATATTGATAAATTACGTGGGAATACAAGATAATGAATTGGATGCAAGAATATCTTGGGTCTATGGGACATCTGGGGGATTTTTATATTCCGCAATCTGGTGGTGGCGGTAATGGTGGCGGAGAAACAAGGCATATTGCAGGCACAGAACAAATCCAAAAAACAGATAAAGATTGGGAACCTGAAATCATAAGAAGCAATCAACAATATCGGCGAATCCAAAAATTCTATGAATGGGAACAGTTTTTAAATTGGGTCGATTGGTCTGGTAAGAAATATAGACGTGCATCGCACAGAATTGGTGACAAGAATTATAAATATTCACTCACTTCGACATTTCAAGATGCAATGGATTTGGCACGTTATGGCTGGGCCGAAGGTGTAAGTAAAATACAACAATTTGAAAAACTAGATTTACCAACACATGAAACATTTATGCAAAATTACGACATTCAAACCGCATATAGTGTTGCAGGTGGTTCTGTAAATATTGGACGTTATTTGGCAGGGATGCCAGATTGTATGCGTCATATGCGTATGATAAACAATCATGCATTGCCGTCACGTGTTCAAAAAATTATTATTATTAGTAATAGTTCTGGTCGCGTTTTGGCTGATGAAATTTTAAAATATGGATATAAAATATACCAAATCATAGAAGCACTTGAAATGGCAAATATTCAAACGGATATTACACTGGCTTATTCCGCTAAAAACTATAACACAGAACAAATATCAGATTATTGTTTTTATGAAACGTATATTAAGATTAAAAAAGCAGAAGATGTACTGTGTCCTGAAAAAATTTTGTTCTGTGTGGCCCATCCTGCGATGTTTCGTAGATTAGTTTTGTCAGAAAATGAACGAAATTCATTTGCTATTCGTATGACGTATAGATTTTATGAAGATGGTGCACCTGGATATGGTGTATATGACCCAAATTGGCGGCCTCCAATTGATATGATGAAAGATGCATTGTTAATTCCATCGTTGGAAGACAAGGTTGGATTTTCTTGGTTTATGGGAGATTTTAGACATTTAATTAAGTCTCAGTATGAAAAGTTAAAATAAAACCGCCACAATGGGCGGTTTTTATTTGTTCTTGGGTTGGTGTAAACGGCCAGATTTTATACACCATTGTATCTTGGGTATATTCAGCAGGTATGCCGTAGGTCTGTAAAACTGATATATCAGGTTTTGTTGTGAATAAACAACATTAGATTTTCCGTATGCGTCAACATTTTCGCCAATTAAATCCAATGTTTCTGGTAATGGAATAAAATCTGGGTTTTCTGAATTTTGAATCGAATTTTCAATTGATTTGGCAATAATGCTTTTGAACATAGATTGTAATTGTTTGGCACCGTTTGAAAAACCATTTTTTTCAACAAAACCTATGAAGGAATGAGGACTGTATGAGTCTGTTTTGCTTTCAATATGATCTGTGTGTAATTCGATTTTCGCGGCTTCTTCGCGTTGTTTGAAAAGGTCTTCTGCATTATGCACAATAATTATATTTTTACCGTCTTGGGTTTGTTGTTTTTTTCTTAAACTCTGACAATAAAATGTATCGCTGTGTTTTTTTGAAAAGTGCATCAGGTCAAATGTCATGCTGTCCTCAAAAAAGTAAAGATAGTCTTTAAATATGGAATCAAATTCCCTTTTGTCGGAAACTGAATTAAAGCCAAAAAATTTTAAATCAGACTTTTCATACGGGGCATCCATTGCATATCCAATGACGGCAACTTGTTCCAGTGCAGATTTTATTTCTGTGGCACTGTATCCGTATGATGCCATTTCTTTTTTGATGATTTCTTCCAGTAACATTGCGACATGTCCGCCGGCACAGTACCCAACAATCGTAACTGTTCGTATGTTTTTTAACATTTGTTGTGTCGGTAATTTGTTACCTGAATCATCAACCAGTTTTGGTTTAATTGCAGAATTATAGATGTCATAAATTGCTGCTGGATTTCTTGTGTTTGAATCTGTGCGTGTCCATGGATGTCGGCTGATATGTTTCAGCATAAACCATAACACAGGGTATCTTTTGTTAACAATTAATGCAGCACGTGAAAGGTTCTTGATATATTGTTCTTGATAATCGTATATGGCGATACATACCCGGGCTTGTTTTGTGGCGTCGTTATTTTTTACAAAATCATGAACACGTTTTAGCAGACCGTTACATGATACAATACCGCCACCAGTTCCGGGCAAAACCAAAACAACAGGTTCGTTTGATTTAATAGAATCTTTGACCACGGCGATTTTATGTGGTGCGTCTTCTGATTGTGGAACACGTTCCGCCAAGACAGCCCAACCACGATCTGCATGTTTTTTGTTCATATAATCAAGAGTGTTTTGTATATTCATAAACTGATTGTCGTACAAAATATGTTGTTTGTCAATAAAAAACAAACGTTTCGTTGTACTTTGTAACAGTGTTTATAGGAACAAATTTAATCTCTGTATAATGGTTCAGCTGGGACTGTGTGGCATCCGTTTTCGCGTTTTAATTTAATTGCGTTCATCCAACCTTTTAAAACGGAATTGTTATATCTGCGTTTGGCAACATCGACCAAGAATTTTTGGCGTACATCCAGCCAATCGTTATGAATGTCACCAGAATAATTTTCAACAGCACTGACCACTGCGTCATCTATTTTACAGTTTTTGCTGAGCCCCAGAAATTTACGGAATTGTTGAATTGCAGTGCATGGACCGCTGGCCATAGTTGCCAAGAATACATCGGTGGCAATAACGTCTGGCAAAAGATAGATGTTATATTTTTTCCAGAATCTGTCATGATACAGACGTTCTGCATCTGCACGTGTCATATTCTTGACATCTACGTTCATGCATTTTGAACCAATGCCATAGCATGTATATCCACATGGATCATTTTTGATAATACCGCAAGCACCTTCTTTGCGGAATATGGTTATAAGTGCTTTTTCAAATGCGGGATATTGTTTTTCATATTGACCAGTGGTCAAGATTTTGTTCTTGAATACCTTGTTCTTGGCAGCAGGATAGCATGATCCGCCATGTACGTCGTTGCGAGCAATAACAGGTCCGCCACCGATTGTGCGGTCTGTAAATGCTGTCTCGTAATGTGTTGCAGATGCGTTTCCGATTTCAATAATTGTTTCGGTGGTTGTTGTGTCTGTTTCGCATCGTGTTTCGTCCAATGGGTATTTTTCACAGTATTCAGAATTCGACATTGTTTGTGAGTCTGATATGCGTTCGGTTTCTAGTTTTGCTAATTCGCGTTCTATATAATGTTCTTCGCCTGTAACAACCAGGTCACGATATGCACTCATATCCTTGAAAGGTTCGTATCCTATGCTTTTTGATTCTAGGCGTTCTGTAAAGGTTGTGTCTGCTGCTGTGGTGGGAAAATATGCCGCAGATAACATTGAGTTCCCAGGGGCTTTGTCCGCCGCAGGTGTCGCAGGAAAAGGAACAATATTGTTTGGGCCAAAAACACCGCCAAATGCCAACAGTGGGGTAATAATTCCTGTTAATAATAAAATGTGGATAATATGTTTCATGTCATATGTATTATATCAATTTTCGATGTGCTTTCCAAATGTTTTATATTTTATTGATTTTTCAATGATTTGTATTATAATAATGTGTGTATTTAATAAACAAAGGATAAGCCCCGATGAGAATTTAATATTGTAATTTTTTATGAAAATCACACATGAAATCATGTGCTTGTTTAATTGCAATATAAAAGGGGTTGTTATGGCTTTTGTTTCTTTATCAAACGTTTTTTTTGGTTATGGTGCGGACAATGATTTGTTGGCCGGTGTTTCTGTTGTCTTTAATGATACAGACAAGGTTGCGATTGTCGGTGATAACGGTTCCGGCAAAACGACTTTGTTGCGTATGTTGAACGGTGATATTGTGCCAGATTCTGGACAGTGTGTGAAAAACGCGTCTGTGTATCTGTTGGGGCAAATAAATGTTCAAGATTCTAAAAGTGGGGGCGAAGCACAATCAGATGCATTGGCACGTGCATTTGATAGTTATGCAGAAATTTTATTGCTGGACGAACCGACGAATAATCTGGATAAAAATGCTAAAACATGGTTTTTTGATAGATTAGATTCTTATCCTTTTGGGGCAGTTATTGTATCGCATGACAGGGAATTGCTGCAGCGTGTTGATAAAATAATTGAAATATCAAATGGAAAAATTACTGTCTGGGGTGGAAATTATGATTTCTGGGTTGCACAACGTCGTATTGTGCATGAAAACATGCTGTCTAGATATACAGATGCGAACAAGGAAATTGTACGATTGACTGGAACATTGAATGTCGCACAAAATATGTGCCAACATCATAATGCAAAACAAAAAAAGGACAAAGCAAACAGTGCCGCAGGTTCACGTATCGCGGTCAATGCCCTGAAAGGCAAAAGTCAAGAAACCGAAGCCAAAAGACGTGCGTTAATTCAAAAGAAATTAGACGCACAGATTGCAATACAGCGTGGTTTGTCAGAACAAATGCGTGATGATAAAATAAAAATCCCAGTACCAACTAAGGCGTTTTATGCCAAAGAATTGGTGCGAATTTCAAATATGTCTTTTTCGTATGAAAATAAGCAGATTTTTAATGATTTTAATTTTTCTTTGATGGGATGCAGTCGCGTCAGATTGTGTGGGAAAAATGGTGCAGGTAAATCAACATTATTAAAGTTGATTTGCGGGCATTTGTCCCCAGATTTCGGAACTGTGTATGTGACGGGCAGGGTGGCGTATTTAAATCAGGATTTGTCGCTGTTGGACAAGGACAAGACCATTGTTGAAAATATTATGAATTTGACAGGTGTCTTAAAGCATGACGCACATGCGATTGCTGCGAATTTTGGTTTTCGTGGCGATGCGTCACAGAAAAAAGTCGGTGTGTTGTCTGGGGGTGAATTGCTGAAAGCGACATTGGCGGCTGTTTTGGGTGGGGTGCATCAGCCTGATTTGTTGATTTTAGATGAACCGACAAATAATTTAGAAATAAAAAGTATTGAAATTCTGGAAGATGCATTAAATCAATATCGTGGGGCAATATTATTGGTGTCGCATGATGAAATGTTTGCTGAAAATATCAAGATTGATACGGTTGTATGTTTGTAAAAAAACACCGTCCAGTTCGGACGGTGTTTTATAAGTTATGCACGGACCCGCTGTTGTGCATTTGCTGATTTTGTTTGTAATCTGCGTTTAATTTTTCCAGATTCGTCATATAGTATAACTTCTAATTGAATAATTGACGTTTTTCTGGTGTGACTTGCGATTTTACCGTTTGGGTAATATCTGATTTCATCATATGGTGATAAATCAATACGCAAGATAACTTCGCCTTTGTCGTTATATTGTTCAATGAATTTTTGGTTTCCGTGTTGAAATGTTCTGGTTACAATATTGCCGTTGGTATTGCGTGTTTCATTAACGATTTTGCATATGTCTCTGTTCGTATTTCGTGCTAACATTTGTTGTTTTAGATGTTCAACACGTTTGATGGCGATTTGTAATGTTTGATACGCCGTAACTGCAGCAAACCTATAGTGTCTTACCATTGGATGTTCATTAAGTTTTTGTATGGCTTCGATATAGTTTTGTGTGGCCAGTAACAAGTCTGCTTTTGCTTTTTTGAATTCTGTATTTGAATCTTGTCTTGTTATATTTGTATTGTTTGTTATCATAGTAGCCTCCTGTTGTGTTATCGTTGTGTTTGTGAACGGGATTGTTGTCTTATTAAATCTTGTTTGCGTTGATAGACGTTCTGTTCGCTTTTGTGCATTTTTTCAAAACTTGCACGTTCGTGTTTAATTGCTTGCGTGTATAAGTTGTACATTTTGTCAGAAACTGCACGTTTCGCTTTGTATTCAGCAGAACCGTATCGTTCTTTGCATGCAGCACTGTTTGCTTTGCTGTATTTTGCGTATGCATCTTTGGTGCGTTGTTGTGCATGCATATAGTCGGTTTTTGTTTGTTCAAAGTACCTTAATGCCATTTGTAAACGTGTAAGCACGTCTGCACGTGTATTTGAATCATTGTGCGTGCGGTTTGTGGTACGTTGTGATTGTGTGCTTTGACGATTGCTGTGTTGTGAACGTGTGTTTTGATTAGTATTACTTTGTGTTCTTGTGTTTTGTTGTGTATTGCTGTTTGGTTTTCCTGAATGCGGTTTTTGGGCATTGTTTGGATTCTGATTTCGCACAATCAGGTTGGCATACATGGTTTTGCAAGCAGAGTTTATTACTTGCATTTTTTTATTTGCTTCGTTTTGATTGTTGGGATTTCTGTCCGGATGCCAGCGCATACACATTTTATGATAAGCACGCTTTATTTCTTTTTCTGTGGCGTTAACTGATATGCCCAGAACTTTTGCTGCTTGGTCTAATGTCATTGTCATAATCACACCTCTTGGTTACATTAAGCTGTGTGATACAGATTGATTTCTGTATCATGTACAAATAGCACAATAATAATGTTTGTCAAGTATTTTGTACAAAAAATTCTGTCAGTTGTATTAGGAATATAAATTTATTTATGATTGTTGATTTTTGATGTAATATTCTGTTTAAGAATAGGAGGATTTTTATATGGAAAAACGATTATTGAAAACAGAAATAGTAAAAGAAAAAATTCAACGTATGTATAACAAAAGTGCACCGATGTTACTGTTCGAAGCGGTATTGTTTGCTGTGTTTGGTATATTTATGCTGATGCGTCCTGTTGGATTTTTGTCTGTGATGGTGACAGTGTTTGCAGTCGTTTTGATGTTAATCGGTTTTTATCGTGTAGTATCAGGATTGGTTGCGTCCCAGGAATATGGTGGTGGTTGGATGGATGTTTTGTTTGGATTGTTTAATATAATTATTGGCGTTTTATTCTTTGCGTATCCGATTGGATCTGTGATAGGTATGATATATTTGCTTGTTATTTTGTTTATTGTTCAATCTGTACATTCGTTGATATTTGCAATAAATATAACACGTGCACGTTTGGGGCATTATGTGTTGAATCTGATATTGTCACTGGTGTTGCTGGGGGTTGCGATATCGTTGCTGTTTTTCCCGTTGGAGGGTGCTGCACTGGGGGTAATGATATTGGCGATATTGTTGATAGTGTACGCGATTGCAGATTTCTATATGTTTATACAGATATATCGATTACATGATAAGGATTATTGATGTTTTTTGTGGCTTGAAATTTATAAAAAATAGTATAAAATATATCCATGTTGCGCCCTTAGCTCAGCTGGATAGAGCATCAGATTTCTAATCTGCAGGTCACAGGTTCGAATCCTGTAGGGCGTGCCAGAAATTCAAACCACCGCATGGTGGTTTTAATTTTTGTTGAACGACCTTGGATGAGAACCTGTTAGGTTCGAGCCGCAGGCGAAAGGGGCCCATAGAGCGACAGCGACAATGGGAATATACAATCCTTGTAGGGCGTGCCAGAAATTCAAACCACCGCATGGTGGTTTTAATTTTTTCTGTAAAAACAATAAAAAAAACGCACCGATTTGGTGCGAATATCTTTGGTGGGTTAGGTAGGACTTGAACCCACGACCAAAGCGTTATGAGCGCTCCGCTCTAACCAACTGAGCTACTAACCCACGGTGGTGTATTATATATGTTTTATATTTTCTTGCAAGATAAAAATTTATTGTTCATAAAATTAATTCTTTGTGGCATTATGGCAATATGAATCCAATAAAACCAATCTTGAATGAAACGCAAATTGCGGCTTTTAATACAATAGAGCATACGAATACCAACGTCTTGATATTGGGGCCGGCTGGGACTGGAAAATCTACGTTCGTTAATTACTTAAAATCTGCGTCAAAAAAGCGTATCGTGTGTGCATGCCCAACGGCCGTCTCTGCGTTAAATGTTGGGGGACAAACAATTCATTCTTTGTTTCAGATTCAACCACGTGATTTTATTATGCCTGAATTATTAAAACTAAAGGCAAAACCAAGAAATATTTTAACAGCAACAGACGTGTTGATTATTGATGAAATTTCAATGGTGGCACCTGATTTGCTGGATGCGATTGATATATTGGCACGATATGCACGGCATAATAACGAACCGTTTGGTGGTATTCAAGTTGTTGCAATTGGCGATTTGTTCCAGTTGCCGCCTGTTATAACACGTGATGCAATGCAGTATTACAATGATGAATATGGATATGCAAATTCATACTTTTTTGACAGTCATGTTTATGGTCGTGCAAAGTTCGTAAAATATAACTTTGATTTTGTATATCGTCAAAGTGATACGCAGTTGTTGGAAAATCTGGGGCGGTTGCGTGCAAATCAGATTGATGCATTGGGATTCTTTAATGCGTGTCATATCGAAGATGCAGACAGACGTGATAATGCAGTGGTTATAACACCATTTCGTGCGGTTGCAGAAAGAATAAATTCAACCAGATTGGCACAAATTCCGCAAACACCTGTGGTGTATAGTGGGGTTTTGTCTGGAACTTTTTCAGAACGTGATGTGCCGGCACCATTGGAATTAACGTTAAAGGTCGGTGCGTTGGTCGTTTTTGTAAAAAATGGGGACAAATGGCACAATGGTTCAATGGGGATTGTACGTACGCTGTCTGCACGTGAAATTGTCGTTCAGTTATTGTCTGATTCACGGGATTTAGTGGTTGTAAAGCCAGAAAAATGGCAAAAAATTGAATATAGTCGTGATGAAAACGATAGGTTGGTTGAAAACGAGGTCGGTGGATACAAGCAATTCCCATTAAATTTAGGATACGCAATGACTATTCACAAGGCCCAGGGTAAAACATTGGATGCAGTTGTTGTTGATGCTGCACGTGGGTGTTTCGCACATGGACAGGCGTATGTTGCGTTATCGCGTACGCGTAAATCAAGTGATATGCATATTGTGTCAACACTGCGACCACGAGATGTTATTTTTGACAAGCGTGTTTTGGATTTTGTAAACGATTTATAAGTCTTTTTTCATCATAATGGCATCAATCCCGTCATAGTATTTGGGGCGTGTGCCAATTTGGGTGTACCCGTTTGATTCATATAAACGACGGGCAGGGGTATTGTTTTCTGCAACTTCCAGAAAAATATGTTTTATGCCTGATTTTCTTAATTCGCCTTCGACGATTCCCAGCATTGCACTGGCGATTCCTGTATTGCGTGCATCTGGATGAACACCGATTGTGATAATTTCTGCTTCGTCCAGCGTTGCACGATATACAATGAATCCATTTTGGCTGGCGATAATTTCACAGCCTGATTTTTTCAGGTCTGCGAAATCGTCCGCTGACCATGGCTTATGCGGAAAACACAATTGGTGAAGTTCTGCAATTGTGTTCAGCAAATTAACAGCCCTTGATATGATTTGCAAAAGAAGGATTTTGGAACTTTTGTTTTAATCTTGTACGTTGTAACGCTGTGTCGTATTTTGAATACAATTCGTCGTGGATGCGTTTGGCGTCATGGCCACTGCATTTATATGTGGTTGTTTCACCGTTTTGTTTGATTTCAATGCTTAACATATATTTTGGTTTAGCTATATGTGTTGGGTCAACAACCTTCAAGGTAGAAACATGTGCTTCTTTGCCGTCCACGTAATAGTGGTGTCCTGTTTTGCCAGATAATGGTTCGTTTGTATAGCTAACTTGACTTTTTGCAATTGTTTCGCTGATAACCTTGTTGTACTGTTGTAAAAATGTCAAAGGTGTATTGTCTGTGTTGCTCATATTTAATTTCCTTTTTTATTCTGTTCTGCGTAACTGGGTCTCAGATACATCGGCACAGTGGGACAAATATTATCACTAAAAATTTTTTCTGCAACAATTTTTATGCCGTTTTTTAAATTAAATGGTTTATGCCCAACGGTTCGTGGCCATTCCATTTGCTTGGTTTCTAATTCGTCGATTCCCATTGTTTGTGGTTCCAGTCCATTTGCAGCAACAAAAAAGTCGCCGCGTCCAGAATCAATTGCAACAAATGCGTCAGGGGTTTCTGCCAGATATAAATCAAATGCACTGATTCCAACAACGGGTACATTTAGTCCCATGGCAACACCCTTGGCGTATGCAATACCCAAACGGATGCCAGTAAAACTGCCAGGACCTGTTACAACGCCGATAGCAGTAATATCAGACCATTTTGCACCACATTCTGTGATGAATTTTTCACATTCTGTCGGCAGTGCAACAGATTGTTTTTCAACTTCGACAGATTTGTGTGCGTCGTCTAATACAAATTCCAGATTAGATCCAGATGTGTTTATAAGTAATATCATGCATGCACCCCAAAACCAATTTTCTTTGCAAATCCAGCGGATTTACGCAGTGACAACAGTTTGTCTATTTTTTCAATGCTAAATTCTGTTTTTATGTCAGAACAATCGTTTTCTAACAATTCGCGACGCAAAATAGCAGTTAATTCTCGCTGTAATTCACGTACACCTTGTTCGGATGTGTATTTTTGTATTATGTGCTTTATCGCATTGTCTGAAATGATAATATTTTCAATATCCCAACCTGTATCGCGTGCCGCACGTGCAATCAAGTGTTCGCGTGCAATTTGAATCTTTTCTTCGATGGAATATCCAGGAATTTCGATAATTTCCATGCGGTCTTTTAATGCGTTTGACAGATTCAAACTGTTTGCCGTTGCGATAAATAATACGTTTGATAAATCAAAATCTACTTCCAGATAATGATCGCGGAATGTTTTGTTTTGTTCTGGGTCCAAGATTTCCAACAGGGCAGATTCTGGATCGCCACGCCAATCGCGGCCCATTTTATCAATTTCGTCCAGTACAATAACAGGATTGTTTGTTTTGCTGCGTTTTAACGCATCCATAATTCGTCCAGTTTGTGCACCGATGTATGTTTTTCTGTGACCACGGAAATGTGCTTCGTCGGATATGCCACCCAGTGATATACGTTGATATTTACGTCCCAGTGCATTGGCAATAGATTTCCCCAAAGATGTTTTGCCAACCCCAGGTGCACCAACAAAACATAAAATACTGCCTTGGTTAGATTTTGTCTTTTTCATAACGGCAATATGTTCTAGTATGCGTTCTTTGACGCTTTGCATGCCAGAATGTTCTGAATCTAATACATTACGTGCCTGATGCAGATCGATATTGTTTGTTGCACATTGTCCCCAAGGCATAGCCAACAATTCGTCCAGATATGTTTTTAACAGTCCGCCTTCGTTAGACATTGGTGACATAGAACGCATACGCTTCCATTCGCTCATTGCTTTTTCTTTGGCGTCGGTTGGCATTAATGATTTTTGAATTTTTTTACGCATATTAATGGTGTCAGCCATTATGTCATCTTCGCCCATTTCTTGTTGTATGGCACGCATCTTTTCTTGCAAAATAGCTTCGCGGCGGCCATTTTCCATTTGTTGGTGTATGCGTTTGTTAATAGATTCTTCGATTTTTGCAGATTCTGACATTAATTTTATTTCTTCGATTAATATTGTCAGTTTTTCCGCCCAACTGGTTGCACGTAATACCTTGACGGCGACATCTGTTTCAATGCCAGTTGTTTGTATGGTTGCGTCAATAAAGGCTGGTAATGGGTAATTGTTCATTACATTACGCAGTTTGTCCATCTTGAATCTGCGTGTTGTATTTGCCAAATTTTGAATACAATCGGCCAAGATATCACGCAGAACGATGGTTTGTTCGTTGGATATATCATCTTGGATGTTAATAATTTGTGGTGTGGCAGAAAAAATACCATCATTTATTTCGATGTCTTGTAAATTAACCACAGCATTAGTTCTGATAAGTGCATGAATCGCACCGTCTGGCATTGTCAGTATGTGTACAATTTCACCAATTGTTCCAACGGAATAAATGTCTTCGACAGATGTCGGATACGCCCACGAATGTTGTGGTACCAGAATTAATTGTTGTGATCCTGATTCTGCGGCTGATTTTACGCAACTGACAGACATTGGGTTGTCAATTAGTATTGGTACCGCCAAACCTGGCGATACGACTAAATCACGAAATGGTAATACAAAGTTTTTCATAGCAGTTATAAATATAAACAAAAATCGTCGAATTTCAAGAGGGATAAATCTTGATGTTTAGTCAATGGTTCCTAGTGCGTGATATTTATGGGGCTGATACAATTATATGCAACCAAGGAGATAAAAATGAAAAAGTTTTTTAAGTTTATTTTTGCAATGTTTATATCTTTTTTGCCCGGGATATTTGGTGTGTTGTTTACCCCCAGTCACAGTAATGACGCGTGGTATAATTCATTGAATAATTCTGTGTTGACGCCAGATGGATGGGTTTTTGGTTTTGCGTGGACAATACTGTATGCGTTGTTGGGTATTGCATTGTTCTTGATTATGAACAATACAAAAACGTGTCTTTCCAAGACCAAGGCATACACTTTGTTCGTAACACAGATGATTTTAAATGGTTTGTGGACTTATTTGTTCTTTGGATTGCATATGATAGGTGCATCTGTATTGTGTTTGATTGTATTGCTGGGTGTTTCAATGTGGATGGCGTTTGCGTTCAAGCCAATCAGTAAAACTGCATCGTATTTGGTGTGGCCATATGTAATATGGATGTGCTTTGCACTGTATTTAAATGGAACGATTTTGTTCTTGAATTAGTATTTTAGTATTTTTATTTTTGGATCGCCGATATTTAAATACTGCAGCCCCAGTTCGTCAATATAATCGGGGCTGTAATTTTGCAACAGTTGTATATGATGCTGAATTACAGACAGGTTTTCTGTTTCTGTTTGTAATTGTGTATGGATTTTGTTCAATTCCCATACGTTTAATGCAAAGCGTGGTATGCTGACCGTACCAAAAAACATACGAATAAACATAACAATTGCAATAACGGTCAGTAAAATGCCATATTTGCCACGAATGCCACCAGACCATGCACGGCCAAGAAAGCGAAATAAATTTTTGATTTTTTCCTTCATAAGTGTAATTATATCACAAATGTTTACTAATAATCAAATTTTTGCTGCACCGCTTGCTGGGATTACAGACCAGCCGTTTCGTCGTATTATTCGTGAATTTTCTCATGATGCTCCATTGGTAACAGAAATGATATCTTGTCATTCGTTGGTTGGGGCACATAAAAATTGTTTGCGTAATTTTGATAACTATGCTTCCGAAGGTAATGTTGGTGCACAAATTTTTGGTGCGAACCCTGCGTTAATGGCGGATGCTGCAAAAATACTGCAGGATAATGGGGCAAAATGGATTGATATTAATATGGGGTGTCCTGTGCCAAAGGTTGCAACACGTGCAGGGGCAGGGGCGTATTTGATGCAGGATCATCTGTTGGCTGGGAAAATAATGGATGCAGTTGTGCGTGCTGTAAAAATTCCTGTGTCAATTAAGACAAGGTTGGGCTGGGATGAACAACACCAAGATTGGTCGGACCTAATTCGTATCGCAGGTGACTGTGGGGTGCGTTTTGCGACGTTGCATGGACGAACCAGGGCACAGTTGTATGTTGGACCTGCCAGATTGCCGGTCATAGAAAACAGTCCAATACCAATTATTGCCAATGGTGATATCAGGACGCTGGATGATTTAAAAAATGCTGAATCTTTGGGGTACAGCGGTGTTATGGTCGGACGTGGTTTAATGGGAAAACCGTGGGTTTTATCAGAAATTATGGGTGAAGCGGCCCCTACAGATGTTGGTGGTGTGGTATTGCGTCATTTGGATTATGCGTTGGAATATTATGGTGAAAAAACTGCTGTACCAATGTTCAGAAAACATGCTGCGTGGTACAGTGCTGGTATGAAAAATTCATCCGAATTTCGTATAAAAGTTAATCAAATAACAGATAGCAATCTCTTAAAGGTTGCAATTCAAGAATTTTGGGGTATTATCTAGGAAAATTAATTTATTTATTAGGGGATTGTGTCATGACAGAAGAAGTCGATGTAGTAGAAACAATAGTTGAAAAGCCTGTGGAAATGACCGCAGGTGAAATGTTGCGTAACGCACGTACAACTGGTCGTCGCAAACGTGAAATTCCAACAATTGCGAAACAGTTATGTATTCGTGAAGAGTTCTTGGAAGCCTTGGAAAACGGTAATTATAATGCAATTCCAGAAACAGTTTATGTTTTGGGATTTGCACGTAATTATGCGATGGAATTGGGATTGGAACCTGATGAAATTATTGCAAAAATAAAAAAAGAAATGGGTTTGGTTGCTGATTGTGCTGCAGATGACGAAGATGTGACTGCGTGTGCAATGCCAAGTATCAAGGATGAAGAACACTGGGCAAAGATAATGTTTGTAAAATGCTATCAATTTATTTATCAAAATTGGCAGTGGTTTGCAGGTGCATTATTGGCGATTGTTTTGACGATTGTTTTAATTGTTGTTCTGACGCCTGCGTCTGATGATGTAAAGTTGGCAGATGATAATGCCGCTGTTGTTGCAGAAGTTAAATCAGAAAAGTACAATTTGCCTGTTCGTGAACGTTTCGGTACAGATAATCGTGACAAAGCAGATGTTGTTTTACAGGCTTCACAAGAATCATGGGTCAAGGTTGAAGATGGTCGTGGAAATACTGTTTTCAGCCGTGTTTTGGTGCCTGGGGATGTTTATTATGTGCCAGCAGGGGATAAATACAAGGCAACATTTGGTAATGCGGGCGGTATCGATATTTGGGTTAATGGAAAATTAGTGCCTGATGCAGGTGCAGATCATACCAGAAAGTCCGGGATTTCATTGTCGCCAAAAAGTTTATTGGCAACAAAATAAGAACGATTTCATAAAGGGCGAAAAATTTCGCCCTTTGTATTGAAAATACTAATATTCTGTCTATATAAAAGATACTATGGCAAGTGTTATAAAAGTTCGCGGTGCACGCGAAAACAATCTTAAGAATATTGATTTGGACATACCAAAAAATAAATTGGTGGTCTTTACTGGCGTGTCCGGGTCTGGAAAATCTTCGTTGGCGTTTAATACTATTTATGCCGAAGGACAACGCAGATATGTTGAATCACTTTCCAGTTATGCACGACAGTTTTTGGATATGCAGAAAAAGCCAGATGTTGATTTAATCGAAGGTTTGGCACCAGCGATATCTATTGAACAGAAAACAACGTCTAAGAATCCACGTTCAACGGTTGGAACTGTTACTGAAATTTATGATTATTTGCGTTTGTTGTGGGCTCGTATTGGGGTGCCACATTCGCCTGTTACAGGATTGCCGATTAAATCACAGACGATTGCAGAAATGGTTGACTGGACAATGAAGATGCCGTCAGGGGTAAAAATATTTGTTTTGGCACCATTGGTTCGTGAACGCAAGGGCGAATATCGTAAAGAATTGGCTTTTTTGGTAAAACAGGGCTATCAACGTGCGATTATTGATGGTGAATTGGTTAATTTGGGTAATGTAGATGCGTTAGATAAGAATAAAAAGCATAATATCTTTGTGGTTGTTGATAGGTTACAGATGCCGCCAGAAAACACAGATACAGAAGAATTTAGATCGCGTTTATATTCTTCGTTCGAAGGTGCGTTGCGTTTGGTTCCTGGGGCTGTATTGGTGCGTCGTTTAGATACAAATGAAGATACTTTGTATTCACAGACGTATGCTTGTCCTGTCAGTGGTTTTACAGTGCCAAAGATAGAACCAAGATTGTTTTCTTTTAATGCACCGATGGGGGCGTGTCAGAATTGTGATGGATTAGGTGTACAGTTGAATATGTCGCCTGATTTGGTTGTGCCGGATCCTTCAAAGTCTATTTTGGGTGGTGCGATTGCACCATGGTCACGTGGCGGTATGTTAAGCCAGTTTGAACATTTATTAGATGCATTACATAAAAAGTTTAAAATTCCATTGTCAAAGCCATGGCACACATTGACCCAAGAACAAAAAGATTTAGTTCTGTATGGCAGTGGTGATGAACCAATCAAAATAAATTGGAACGGTTTTGTGTATGAAAAACCGTACGAAGGTGTTATTCCGAATATTGAACGTCGCTGGCGTGAATCTGAATCCGAAGCAATGCGTTCTGAATTGGCGAAATACCAATCAGAAAAACCGTGTCCGGTATGTCATGGTAAGCGTTTGAATATTCATGCATTGTGTGTGCGTATAAATGGTGCAGATATTATGGATGTGTGCGATATGCCTGTGGACGATTGCTTGCATTGGTTCCAAGATTTACCAAATCATTTATCAAACAAGGATAATGAAATCGCCCGTATGGTTTTGCGTGAAATTACAGACAGATTATACTTCTTGCAGAACGTTGGATTGGGGTATTTGACACTGTCGCGTATGGCGGGGACTTTATCTGGTGGTGAAGCACAACGTATTCGTTTGGCGTCACAAATTGGCAGTGGGTTGTCCGGTGTTTTGTATGTTTTGGATGAACCTTCGATTGGATTGCATCAAAGTGATAACGATAAATTACTGGATACTTTGAAGATGTTGCGTGACAAGGATAATACAGTAATTGTTGTAGAACATGACGAAGATGCGATGCGTGCTGCAGATTATTTGGTCGATATTGGGCGTGGGGCTGGTATAAATGGCGGAAATGTAATTGCTGCTGGTACGCCAGAACAAGTTATCAAGAACAAAGATTCTATCACTGGACAATATTTGGCGGGAAAACGTCAGATTCCTGTGCCAACAAAACGTCGTGACGGTAATGGAAAATCGATTGTTGTCCAGGGGGCGTGTGAAAACAATCTGAAAAACATTACAGTTGAATTTCCGTTGGGTAAATTTATTGCGTTAACAGGTGTGTCTGGGTCTGGAAAATCAACCTTGTTGCTGAATACATTGTATCCTGCATTAATGCGTGCGTTATATAATTCTAAACTGGAAACGGGCAAGCACGATGTTATTAGTGGCATGGAAAATGTGGACAAGGTTGTTGATATTGACCAATCGCCAATAGGACGCAGTCCACGCAGTAATCCAGCAACATATACTGGCGTGTTTGGTGATATTCGTGACTTTTTTGCTGGTTTGCCAGAATCCAAAGCACGTGGTTATACGTCTGGGCGTTTTTCATTTAATGTCAAAGGTGGCCGATGCGAGGCGTGTCAAGGTGACGGACAGATTAAGATTGAAATGAATTTCTTGGCGGATGTGTATGTTGAATGTGATTGCTGTCATGGAACCAGATATAACGAAGAAACATTGGCGGTAAAGTATAAAGGCAAATCAATCGCAGATGTTTTGAATATGACCGTCGAAGAAGCGTATAGATTCTTTGTAAATGTGCCAAAAATTGCACGAAAACTGGAATTGTTAAAGCGTGTTGGACTGGATTATATCAAATTGGGACAAAGTTCATTGGATTTATCTGGTGGCGAAGCCCAGCGTATAAAATTGTCCAAAGAATTGGCAGCACGCAGTACGGGTGAAACAATTTATATCTTGGACGAACCGACAACAGGTTTGCATTTCGAAGATATTAAAATGTTGCTGTCTGTTTTACATGAATTGGTAGAGCAGGGAAATACTGTAATTGTTATTGAACATAACTTGGAAGTGATTAAAACGGCAGATTGGATTATTGATTTGGGACCAACAGGTGGTGCTGGTGGCGGACAGCTGATTGCTGCGGGTGTACCGGAAGATGTTGCCGCAGTGCCAGAATCCAAAACAGGTCAATATTTAAAAAAGTATTTGGAAAAGCCAACAAAAGATATTAAGATAAAAAACAAAACAAAGGAGTAATAAATGTTTGGTTTTGGTAAAAAGAAAAACAAAGTTGATGCAGCGAATGTTACAGAAGCGGATATTCGTGCCGCAGAACAGGATTTGGGTGCTGATAAAATGCCTGCTGGGATGAAGGAAACAGCACAACGTATGATGTCTGGTCAGTTTGATATGAACGATATGTTGGCACAGTTGAAACAGATTAAAAAGATGAGCAATTTTAGCGGTCTGTTGAAAATGGTTCCTGGGATGAGTGGTGCTGTTAACGCAATGAAGGAAAAAATTAAAGATGGCAGCGTTGATGCACAAATTAAGATTCTGGAAGCAATGACAGCGGCAGAACGTGCAGAACCAGAAAAGATTTTTGCAAATGCCAAGGCACGTATTGCAGAAACTGCGGGTTGTACTGTTCGTGAAGTTGAGCATATGATAAAACAGTACACAAAAATGAAACAGCAAATGGCAATGATTCAACGTATGGGTGGTATGGAAGCGGTTATGCAACGTATGCAACAGGGCGGTTTCCCGGGGGCAAAATAATATGGAACGTATAGTTTATGTTGATAAAGAGAATCAGTCAACATATGATTCAGTAGGTAGAACAGTCTTATACTATACTATAAAGACCGAAGGAAATAAATTGTTCCGTTTGCCTGCATATCGCTTTGTTGGTGTGCCGACTGTTGGTGCGTCTATGGAATATATGGATGTAGAACAAGCACCAATGGATGCAAAAAAGGCATATTGGCGTATTATTGGTAACAGGGCAAGATAGTAAGGTATGAAAATATTAAACAAAAAGATTGCCAGTAAAAAATCTTCGGTCGCATGGCTGCAACGTCAGGCGGCTGATCCCTATGTCGCACGTGCACAGCGTGATGGATATCGGGCCCGTGCAGCATATAAACTGATTGAAATGAACGAAAAGTTTAAATTTCTGCGTAATGGTCAGGTTGTTGTGGATTTGGGGGCGGCACCTGGATCTTGGTCGCAGTATATTGCACGAACATACCCAAAAACACGTATTTTTGCAATGGATTTGCTGGAAATTTCGCCAATTGTTGGTGTTGAAACGTATCAGGGGGATTTTACATCTGATGCGGCGTTGGATTGGCTGAATGAAAAATTGGGCTTAAATCCCGATGAATATGGGCATGGTACGGTTGATGTTGTTGTGTCAGATATGGCACCAAATACTGTGGGGCATAAGAAGACAGACCATATTCGTCAAATGGTGTTGCTGGAATATGCGTTCGATTTTGCGTTGCGTGCGTTAAAGGTTGGCGGAACATTTGTATGCAAATCGTTCACTGGTGGCACAACTAATGAATTGTTAAAACAGATAAAAGATAATTTTGAATCTGTTCATCATATAAAACCGCCATCATCGCGCAAAGATAGTGTCGAAATGTTTATTGTTGCAACTGGATTCAAAGGTTGTTAGTAAAAATCCCCGAGTTGGGGATTTTTTTAATTTTTACCGTGTTTGATGAAATATGGTTGTTGTTTTGTATAAAATTTGTGTTTTTGGATAATAAAAATATGCTTTTTTGCTTGTTTCTTTGTTTTAGTAAACGTTGAAAATAAACGCGTGATTTCTGCTGTGTTCAAGAAAGTCAAGTGTAATATTTGCAAAAATAGATAAAAAAGCGTAAAAAATATATTGAAATTGTATAACTCTTTCTGTGTCTAATGGGGATTGTTTTTTATGGTTAAAAAACATGTAAAAAAATGGTGAAATTTTGTCCTGAAAATGAATCGTACAAAATTGCAAAAAAATATAAAATTTTTAAAAATTAAAAACTTTGTATATACATTGGAAATACTGGTTTTTTGGACTTTTTTCCTGTCAAGAAATTAATTGCAAAAAAATAGTAAAAAATACTAAAAAATATGCTTGGCATATAGGGGGCGTTGTTCTATACTGTGGCTAAGATTCAAGGTGGAATTGTAGGGAAAGGTCGGAAATGTTGGGTTTTTTTAAGCATGTCAAAGGTTTAATTTTAGCAGTCGTTATGGCTTGTGGGGTGTTAGTGACCCCAAATTTTGCGTTTGCTGCGGGTTATGTGTGTCCTGCGAGCAATTCGAAGATGTACACCAGTTGTGCGGAAGGCTACTATATGACCTATGGTACTACTGCCTATGGTAAAAAATATGATGGCACGCCAAAGGCTGGTAATGCATGTTCCCCATGTCCAGATGGTTATACATGTTCCGGCGGAACGGCGAAGCCAACAATTACATGTGCGGCTGGTACCCGTGTGGTCGCTGCTGGTGCAAAATGTACAACACCGTCCGGTGGTTGGTGGACGGCGTCGTCGCATACGGTTAGCTATGGTCAGGTGTCATTGGTAAATTATTGTATGGCGGGCTATAATAATAATTATATCTCTGCTGGATATCACAAGTCTGCGGCGTATTGTCGCAAGTCTGTCAGTGGTGCGTCTGTTTCAAATACGATACCTGCACGTTATATCAAGGTTACGTCATCTGGTTCGTCTGTAGATAGTAGTAAGACGCGTGTTGTTGAAATTCAGGCGTTTGCATCTGTGGATGGTACGGGTACGAATTTGTTGTCGGGAAAAAGTGGGACGACAGGTGCAAATATAAGCAACGCGACTGATGGTAGTTGGGTACGCACTAAGTATGCTGAGGGTTCTTCTTCTAATGATATAATTTGGGATATGGGTAGCGACAAGGGTATCGGTTCTATTAAATTTGCGTTATATACAGATGGGCGTACGTATAATGATGTGACGATTTCTGTAAAGGCAACTGACGGTTCTTGGACAACTGTTTTGGGGCCAATTGATATAACGACAGTTGATACCTCGTGGAATGGTGTTTCGAGTGGGGGTTTGAGTGGGGGGACAACGCCGGATCGGCTAGACGGGGAGGCGTTGCCTGCGGATTATGGTAGTGAACTTGTTCGTTTAAAAGGGCAAACAACTTGTTCGGCGGGAACCTATGCAGCTGCAACAGATGTTGCCTTAACGGCTACTAAATCATGTACGGCGTGTGCGGCTGGAACATACAGCAGTGTTGGTGGTAAAGCGTCGTGTACCCCATGTGAAAAAGGTTATTATAATAACACAGCTGGTTCCAGTACATGTACCGCATGTCAAAATGAAGCAACAACAACCGGTACCGGTCAAACCAGCTGTAACGCAACATGTCAATACGCGGCAAATACAGAAACGTGGCAAACGCTAAGTTGGAGCCCTAGTGATGACGGTCCTATGGCCTTTATTATGGATACCTGTGTGGCTGACACGTGTAAAAATGGATGGACGCGTATGTACACGAACACAGAAAAAGATACAGTTATGCTTACGGATAATTGTGCGTATCCTGTGCCAATTACAATTCATTATCAGTGTGATGGTTCTACTGATACAACAACCAAGACTTGTTATGTAAATCAGTCATGTCCGTTGGATTATACGGGATGTTCAAAAACAGGATATACACAAAATGGCTGGTATGTAGAAGCTGTTCAGTCTAGTGCTTATGGCAGTTATCCAATGGGGTACGACCCGTATGCTGATGGTATGTTTACTTATTTGGCAGAAGATCCAAACGAACAAGCATTTTGGGACAATGGTGCACATATTAATGTCAAGGCACAACATGAACTTTCTTGTGTAGAAATCGAAGTAGAGTATGCACGGCAAGGTTGGATTGAATATACATACTATTATGCAAAGCCGGGAAAAGTAACCCAATTATACAGTGATGATGAATGTACGGTGCCAACCACGTTCGCGATGGAGTATTTTGGTGATGAGCCTTATTCATCAAACAAGGGTGTATATGATGTAAATTGGGAAACTGGCGAACTGAATGAATCATGCGTGGATGCATCGGGAAATCTGACCGGTAATTGTGTGGTAGATGAGCAGTATGAATCATGGGAAAGTGTATTAACCTGTGGTACTGGATTTACTGGGTCGGGGACATCTGATAAAGATATATGGGGTGGTGATGTTTGTAATGCCATTCCAATCACAATTAACTATTTGTGTGATGGTGAAAATGTATCTGCAACTAAAACATGTTATATATATGAAGATTCGTGCAAGTTGGATTATACAGGTTGTACAAAAACTGGTCATACACTGGCAGAATGGTTTGTTGATGCAGACGGGTATGATGATCAGAATGTATCCTCATCCCCAGTGCCGGATTTAATTGCAGATGGCTTTATTGCACGTCAGCAGAGTAGTTTCTGGGACGACGGTGCGGTTATTTCTGTTTCGCCAGAAAAGTGGGATCAGAACGAATACACAGTGATATATTTAAGCAACAAGCCATCTACAGCGAGTGGTGATATTAGTGGCAGCACTGAAAATAGCATTCATAAATATGATGAACCTAAGGCATTGACAACTAATGGTTATAGTTTGACGGGATGGACATTTGCTGGATGGAATACAAAGGCGGATGGTACTGGTACAAGCTATGCAGATAAGGCGAGTGTAAAGAATCTGGAGACGTTAAATGGTTCAGGGGTGTTGCTGTATGCCCAGTGGACACCAAATACGTATAAAATTACTTTGAACAATCAAGGTGCAACAACGGCTGGGACAACAGAATTTTATTATGTGTACGATACGGGTAAATATTATGCAGACCAGGGATTAACTACGGAAATTACAAAAATTACAACTCCAACTAAGACAGGCTATACGTTGTTAGATTATGTACATACGCCTTCTGGTGGTGCTACTGCCATTCAAGGTGACGGAACAATTACTGGTTCCTATTTTAGTACAAAAGCGAGTGATACGACTCTGTATGCACATTGGAGGGCGGATACGTATACTGTATCGTTTGATCAAAATGGCGGAACAGGTGGTCAGACATCGTCTGTGACGGCAACATATGACAATGCGATGCCAGCAATATCAGCAGTACCAACCCGTACAGGATATACGTTTGCTGGTTACTATGATGCGAAAACTGGTGGTAAAAAGTACTATAATGCGGATAAATCATCTGCCAACACATGGGACAAGACAGCAAACACAACGTTGTATGCCCAGTGGAGTGCGAAAACATATACAGTATCGTTTGATCAAAATAATGGAACAGGTGGTCAGACATCGTCTGTGACGGCAACATACGGCAGTGCGATGCCAGCGATATCAGCGGTACCAACCCGTACAGGTTATACATTTACTGGTTATTATGATGCGAAATCTGGTGGTAAAAAGTACTATAATGCGGATAAATCATCTGCCAACACATGGGACAAGACAGCAAACACAACGTTGTATGC
>JAZRGB010000059.1:0-5258 GCA_045643965.1 Candidatus Enterousia sp.
AGTTCTTTAACCGGTACAATGGTTAACCATTTAGGTAATACATCATAATCTTCACCCGGTAAAATATCATACAGTATTTCACGTTCACGGCCGTTAAATTTAAGAACTTCATAACAGTTCTTATTACCTGATTTAACATCAACCGGTATACCGATAGCAGTTTTTTGATGTGTATAACATTTATCAAGCATTTCACCACGCTTAAATAAAAAGTGTTTTCCACGTGTGGTTTTATATACTCTACACTTCAGATCCTGATTTTCAACAATAGAAAGAAGTATTTCAGATGCATCTGCATCATCAACATCAATTAGAACCGTGTTATCGTCAAGTACACCAGCGTATTCAGGATATTTTTTTACCTGATCCAGTGTTAACAGTTCATCAGCAGATTTATCTTTGAAAGACATAGTACACTTTTTGTCTTTTGTTGGTACATAGTTTTTAAACATCAACACAACCCCTTTCCGTATCTAACATCTATACCCCATTTATCCTTTATACGCTTTTCAGCTAGATCAACGTACCATTCCTTGTTTAGTGTGGCCGGGATCATCATTTCGGATACTGCACCGTTTTCAATATAACATCTATCCGGTGTATTAGCGTACTTATCTTTACGTTTATCTTTAACTTCATAAATAGAACCATCTGTAGTACATGTAGATGCAAACACACGAAAACATTTCTGATCATACTTAATACCGTTGTGTTCTACATACTTATACTTAGGACTAAGTTTCACTACTTTCTGGAATTCCATATAGTTATGACAATTCATAATAGTTTTTGCAGGTAAAATACCCTTCATAAAGTAGTTACAGATGGCCGTGTTGATAATCGGTAAATCATTATCAAGTGGTGATAGTTCTTTAACATAAGCACCTTTACGTTCCCATTTACCACTTTCCAGAAACTGAAACAGATAATTATTAACATCACCTTGAAAAATACGTGATACATAATCAAAACCAAGTTTCATACGTGTTCTGGTTTCCCACTCAAAACACACATCATCTAACCGTTCAAAGTAATCACGGTGAATTCTAACTATCAAACCATCTGTATTACTTTGGATCAGTTCAAATGTTGGTACACTTTCCAGTTTATCAATTAGATCAACCAACATTAATTGACCGTTTATGCATATCAAGTTAGCGTTTCTAGGATCATACGCAGAACTTGTTTTATCTTTACAAATACCATATGCACCATTGATAACGATTTTCAACGGTGCCTGTTCTTTTTTCTTACCTTCATGTTTAAGTTTTAACCTGTATTCCTTAATATCAGCAAAACGTTCAGGCCGTTGTGCGTTTCTGGTCAATAGATCCCATTCAACCATTAGTGAAGGGTAATAACTTTCAACGTCAACGTGAATAATAAGGTGTTCAGGATCACACACATAGTTATACTTGTTCCTTGCACCATGAATACCGCCAAAACCAAGATTATGTAAAACACCTGCAATATGGAAACTGAAACCACTGTTCTTTTTACCGTCTTTTTCATACCAGTGATTAGCTGGATCAAAGAACCAGTTTTTTACATTCTCATATTTACCAAGTTTGATACATGGTAATACTGATAGATCCCATTCATCAAACCATACCTCTTTTTCACATTCAAGTACGGTTGCAACCACTTGTGCTTTAGTTTTACAGATATTACTAAACGGTAACTGAAACATCTTGATCAGTGCAATAACTGCATCAAAATCAGATTTAGAAAGTAAAAACACGTTCAGTGTTTCTAAAACATCATTGGTACAGTATTCTTCAGTTTCACGTTTTTCTTCATCTGTCAACGGCCTGTCAATATTAAACGGTACTGAAGTTTCATGTATATTATGACCTTGATACGCTTCAAGTTGTTTTAGTGATTTTTCCGACTGCATCACGTCATAGTTCAGCATCTTCACACGCTTTAAAGCATCTGAAAACTTCCAGCCGGGTTGTTTATCTTTTATGATGAAATTGTTTATCTTATACGCAGAAAACCCACAAATGATACCTTTCATAATATACTGATCATAATGACGTGAGTTATAACCAATATATATGCTATCATTGTGTGCCATATGAAATATACGTAGTTCTTCCGGATTATCCCAAATAACCTTACGTTCATGGTTAATTGGATCTATGAATACAACACACCAGTTGTATCTGAACACTTCAAAATCATAACCAATGATCATACGGTAAAATCCTTTCTTTAGTGAATAGCCGGGTGCATAAACACCCGGCCGTATCACCACCCATAGTAATAAAACAGTTTACGCTTCAAAAACACCATTAATGGTAATAGCGTTAAACGCTTTAGGATCATAACTTACATTGAATGTAAGTTTATCCTGTTCACATTCAGTGAAAATATCAAGAATAACATCATTAAAATCACTGTATGTAGTGAATTCAGGTATAGTTTCAGTCTGAAGATTATCAAGCCAAGTAACTACAGTCTGAATAGCTTTAGCATCATTCCAGTTATCAGAAACCTTATTACCAAACAGTTTACGGTTAAAGAAAATGCATTTGTTCTTAAAAGTTCCATCAGTAATTCTCATTCTGCATGAAAACATTGGTTCACCGGTTTTAGTTGGCCTGATTTCCATTTTATCAACCTTGACAACATAATCACCTTTTGGAATTTCAGGATATTCAGCAGATGCAGAATTTTCTTTTGCTTCTTTCAGATCTTTCTTAAACTGTTCATCAATAGCGTTATCAAACGCTGAAAAATCCATCATACTATCGTTCATGTTCAATTACCCCCATTTTCAGACTGTTCAACAGTTCTTCTACGTCTACGTGGTACAATAGTTTCCGTAACACCTTCAGGTGTTTCAGGAATAGCAAACGGTAAATCAGAAAAATCTTCAGGTGTTTCAGCCTGTTCTGCTACTGGTTTACGTCTACGTCTACGTACCGGTGCTTCTTCAGTAACCGGTGCTGGTTCAGGTTCAGATACTGGTTCAGTTTCAACAACCGGTTCTGCATTAACAGGTTCTGCTACTGTTTCAGATCTTCTAACACGCTTTCTAGGTTCAGGTGTTTCAACAACCGCTTCACTATCCATTGCATTAATATCAGCATCTGATACTGCACCATCAAAACCGTAATAATTACGGATCTTTTCATCAACGTATTTCAGATCATTCTGAATTGCACGTGAAGGAAACATACCAAACGGTGATTTAACAGTATCTTTACCGTTGTTTTGAGTAACAAATGTATAATTACCATCTGCTACATTGGTTTTCAACACAATAGTTGACATACCTTCAAGTACGATTTTTTCATCAAGCAACTTACCGATAGTTTTGAGTTTTTCAACACCATCATCACCAGTATCAATATGACACATTACGTATACGATCACGTTATCCGGTAACGTTCTGATACTATCGATAATTGACCATGCGTTTTTAGCAATATCCGTGAACTTATCAAAACCACGTTCATTAGATCTACGCATAAATTCATTGGCCATAAGATACTGAAAATCATCAATGACAATTACACGCACCTTGTTACTGATAACTTTCATAGCTGAAATAATTTCATCAGCGTTATCAGTGTTCTTTGTGGTGAACTTTGCACCACCCTTAAACGGTAAAATCTTACCTTGAACATTGATAATAGCAAGTTCACTAGGATCAAAGTTTCTCATAGAATAAGATTTACCGGTTCCAGATCTACCAAGAATAAATACAACTGTACCCATTCATTACACTTCCTTTCATTCGTCACCAAATTTCAATGGTGTTTCATCTTCTTTTTTGGTTTCAACCTTTTTTGGTTTAATATCACCAAAAGCATCTGAAAACTTCTTTACTTTCTTCATCACATCTTTACGCGCCTGTGCTTTTTCCCATGAATTAATGAAATAAAGCAAAACCAGCGTGATACATACGATCAATGTGATAATTACGGCATTATCCATTATTTCCCCCTTTCCACCCTATTACATATCGTACAGGGTTAATTTCAAACTTATCATTAAGTGCTTTAACCACTTTTTCTGAAATACGGCCTATTTCAATAGCGTTTGAAATATAATCAGCATGCATGCCACACATTTTAGACACCCGGTTTAACTTCAAACAACGTTCAGTAGCAAGAATATATTTCAGTTTTTTACTATCTATCAGGTACATCATTTGATACGGATCCCTTCACCACGTTCACCAAAATGTGCATATTTACTATCCGGGTGTTTTTCCAGATATGCAGTAATAGCTTTAATATCTGGTTTTTCTTCGATCTTTACAAGATCATCAGGTAATTCAGATGTATCAACATCTACGATAACCGGAATACTACCACCGTTGGCCTGAATAGAAATAGTGAAAATGTCACCTTTAACTTTAGTAGTACCGGTTGCTTTCATGCTTTCATACATTCTGTTCTTTAAGGCCGTAATGTTATTTTCAAGTGCCTTTTTACGTGTGGTCAAACGGTCAACTTCAAACTTGATAGCATCTATACTAGCAGAAAGATTTTTTATAACTTTAGCATATGCTTCAAGTTTGATTTCATAATCATCAGTGGTATCTGCTAACACATTTTTCAGCAGTTCAGCATCAACAACTTCATCACTTTCAAGTAGTTCCTGCAACTGCAATACTTCACCGGTAAGATCATACAAGTTCATTTCAATATCACTTCACTTTCTTTAATGGATTTACCGTCTAAAATACGGTTAACAATTGATTTCAGCTTTTCGTAACCAGTAGGATAAACCACCCACGCATAACCGCCACATCTTCTTATTTGCTCAATGTTATGTAGTTGTATAGGTGTTGGTTTACCTGCATCAGATTTAACTTCAATACCAACAAAGTAACCATTGATACACGCTAGAATATCCGGTACACCACGTTTAGTAAATCCATTAGCGAAGAATTTAACGTAGTAACAGTTACAGTGTTTCAGATATGCTTTAATCTGATTTTCAAAGTTCTTTTCTTTACCACTCATAACTTAATTGTTTCAGCATGATAAAAAACATCACCTACAAAAGTGTTTTCAGTGAACAGGTATTCAGGTTTAACTACACCGTTATGATCCTGAAAACCTACTTTGCACGGTACTGTATCAGATCCACGTAATACAACACCATCTGCTACAAAATCCACCAGACCGTATTTCACTGGTTTCATTTCACCGATAACTTCAAAATTGTATTTCATCACCACCATTCCTTTCTTTAGAATTCTGGTTAATACGGTGTTATATTATGCAACCTCATAG
>JAZRGB010000060.1:0-2286 GCA_045643965.1 Candidatus Enterousia sp.
CAATAAACTTTTTGAAGTGGAAGGCTGCGGCTTCGGCTGCGTGCTTATGTCTACTGATGCACTTATTTCGGTCCAGTCAAAATTCAATGCGATGTTCACGCCTATAAACGGTGTGGGTGAAGATTTATCGTTCTGCTGGCGTGCAAGGCAGTGCGGCTATCGTATATGGTGCGATCCTGCTATCCCTTTAGGGCACGTAGGTTATACGGTTATTACACGTGACTATTTTTTAGCCTATCAGGCTGAACAGGAAAAAGAAAATGCTGAACAAAGTTAAAGATGCGTTAAGGGTTAAAACGAACGCATACGATGACGAACTGACAAACTTAATAAATGCTGGTCTGCTTGATCTGGGCGTAGCTGGTGTTGAATTCGAAACGCCTGACGACATCGTCACACAAGCGGTCATCACCTATTGCAAGATGAACTTCGGTCTGCCTGAAGATTATGACAGGCTGAAAAAGTCTTACGACGAACAGAAGGCACAGCTTGCGACTTGCACAGGCTACACTAACTGGGGTGGTTCGAATGTATGATACCGTGATAACGCTTATATCCGAAACGGTAACGTATGACGAAATCGGAAACGAAATCATCACGACAGAAGAAACAGAAGTTTTCGCTGTACCAAGAAGTGTTTACGCTTCCGAATTCTATCAGGCGGCAAACGTCGGTCTGAAGCCTTCAGTGACTTTCAGGCTGACGAACCGTGAAGATTATCAGAACCAGAAAAACATTAACTGGGAAGGCAAGAAATATTCGGTCATTCGTGCCGACTGGAACGCACAGCGTGACAGCATAGACCTTGTCTGCGAAGAAAAGGTCGGTGTCTGAATGGCAAGAAGCACGAAATGGACAAAAGAACTGAATGCTGTTCTTGAAGAATTCGTCGAAAAGGAACGTGACGTTTCAAGGGAAGCCTTCGAACAGGTCGCAAAAGAAACCGACGAAATGGTCAAGGCAAAATCACCTTCAGGCGGTGCCTATGCTTCAGGCTGGAAAGTCATTCCTTTCGGCAATAAGATCAAGTGGTCGTTTATCGTGGCGAATCCGACACGGTATCAATTAACGCACCTTCTGGAAAAAGGGCATCAGGCGTTTAACCAGTTCGGCGGACCTTATAAAAGGGTGTCGGCAAGAAGGCATATAAAACCAGCTGAAACGTGGGGCGTTCAGGAACTTATACAAAGGTTACGAAAAGAACTATGACGATATTTGAATTATTAACAAGTGAATTAAAACTGCCTTGTGCTTATGGGTATCACTCGAAACTGCAAACGCCGCCTTACTTCTGTTTAATGGGCAGCGGTCAAGGTCAGTTTCAGGCAGACAACACCTATTACACGAAAAAGAACAGCTGGCAAGTCGAATACTACTTCAAGGACAAAAACCTTGACCTTGAAGAAGCAATCGAAAATCTTTTTTTAAACAACGGTTACAGATACGAAAAAAGCGAAGATATTTACATCGAAAGTGAAGATATTTTCGTCATCTATTACAACATTTAGGGGGTAACATCAATGGCAAACAAAGTTCTGTTCGGCGTGTCAAACTTGCACGTCGGCGAATACATCGTGGCGACTGACGGAACTGTTACGCTGGGCACGCCTTATGCACTGCCAGGCACCGTAAACATCAGTATGGAACCTGAATCAGAAGAAAACAAGTTCTTTGCTGATAACGTGGTCTACTGGTCCGCATATTCCGACAACGGATATTCAGGCGAAATCGAAAACGCATTTTTCCCTGATGACTTCAAGACCAGATTTATGAACTACAAGGCACTGGCAAATGGCGGCATCGCACAGATCAAGGGCGAACAGAATAAGAAGGTTTATATGATCTTTCAGGTCGAAGGCGACGAAAAGGCAAGAAGGGGAATATTCTACAACGTTACATTAGGACAGATCACAAGGGAATATTCAACGACAGAAGATTCAATCGAACCAGCGACAGCGACACTGCCTTTCACAGTCAATGGCGACAACGCCACAGGCATTGTTCGTGCGGCATACACAGACGGTTCGGCAGCATACACAACGCTGTTCACAACGCCGCCTGTACCGTCAACAACATAACAAAGGGGGAAGTGATCAATGAAAAAAGTAATCAATATTGAAAACCAGCCTGTTGAAGTCAATTCTTCAATGGGCTGGCTTTTTATCTATCGTGAACAGTTCGGTCACGATATTCTGCCTGATATTCTGCCGCTTTTAGATGCTGTTCTTGAACTTTTAATGGAAATATACAGCGAAGGCGAAAGTCTGCTTGAAAAGGCAAAAGAAA
>JAZRGB010000061.1:0-6757 GCA_045643965.1 Candidatus Enterousia sp.
AAATTTTATTTTGTAAAATAAACAAATGAAAGAATATTCAGAGCAACTTGCAAAAGAAATTTGTTCAAAGATCAAAGAAATTTGAACAAAAATGGACAACGTTGAAAATTGAACATTCAAGGTTGTTGCAAGTGACGAAACAGTTGACAGAGTTTGAGAAAGCATAAAAATTGACGGTTGGGATTTGAAAAACTATTTCAAAAATCCGATCATATTGTTTGGACACAAATACAACGACATGGACGACGTCGTTTGAAAAGCGACAAAAGTATATGTTGAAAACGATCAATTGATCGTTGAGTGAATTTTTGCCGGAACAAATTCATGACAGCAATTGCGTCAGTTATATGAAGAATGAATTTTGAAGACAGTTTCAGTTTGATTTATCGTAAAAGAAAGGGACACCAACAATACAAAGATAATCACAAAAGCAGAATTGCTTGAATTGTCTTTTGTCCCAGTTCCATGTAATCCAAACGCTTTGAGTTTGAGCAAAGATGTTTTGGACGCTTGTATTGAAAACGGAATGATCAAAGAAATTGACGAAAACGACGACACGTCTTGCATGGAACAAGACACAATCGACGAAATAAATTCAATTGAAAATAACGACGAAAGCGAAAATCAAGACGAGCCAGAAACAGAAAATCAAGAAAGTGTTGAAAATGACGAAGAAAAAACAATAAAGGAAATGGAAGAAGTAAATATTGAACGTGATATATACCTACAATTACAAGATCAAATTCGTGCAGTTCATGGACAAAACGCATGGACCCTTGAAATTTACACAAAACATTTCATATTCTTTGTTGAATATGAAACTTGACGGGATTATTACGATCAAGCATGGAAAATAAAATGAGAACAAGCATTGATTGATTGAGAGCCAAAAGCAGTAGAGCCAAAAAGAGTGCGACTATCAAAATCAGTGCAAAAAACAAATCGCGAATTACTTGAAGAAATAAAATCTTGAATGTCCAATGACAAGGACGATGCCGTTGATCAAGACGACATGGAAGCCAAGATGAAAATGCAAAAGGAAGCGTTGCAAAATGTTTCCAAAGTTGTGTCAGACGTTTTGCATAAGATCAAGTTATAAAAAACCTTTTTATTTATTACACATTTACTCAATGGAAACAAAAGAATTACAAGAAGTGTTAGAAAAGACACTTAAAGAAACATTGCCAGATGTTGTTTCAGCAACAGTTGACGCAAAAATGCAAGAGAAAGTTGACGCTTTACAAAATCAAATCGCAGAATTAAACAAATCAGTTAAATTCGGATTGACAAGTGAAGACAAAGAAAGCGAAGACAAAGCAAAAAAAACTATGTGAGCATTTTTCAAAGCACTCGCAAAATGTCACAATGACGCAGAAATCACAAACGTCAAAGCAACATATTTGAACGAGTGAACAGACGCAGAATGATGATACATGGTTCCAGTTGAATTCGCAAGAGAAGTTTTCAGAGTTGCTTGAATATATGGACTTGTTAGGAGATATGCAAGGATCATTCCTATGGGAACAGATACAAAAGACATATCAGCAATAACAAATTCAATCGTTGTTTATTGGACAGCAGAATGAAACGCTTATACAGAAAGCAAGCCAACAGTTTGACAGATCCAATTAGTTGCAAAAAAAGCAACAGCATTGGTTTCAGCAACAAACGAATTGATTGAAGACAACATGACAGATCAAGAAATATGGTCTTTGATGTCAGAGTTGATCGGAGAAAAAATGGCGGAGTTTGAAGACGCAAATGTTCTTGCAAGTTCAACTCAATTTACACCATTACTTTCCGACACAAACATCAATGAAGTTGTTATGGGATCATGAATGACAAGTTTTGCAGATATAACATACGACGACTTAATTGATTTGATAAGAGCAGTTCCAGTAAAATATAAGAGAAATGGACAGCCAAGATTTATAATGTCACAAGATGTTGTAAAATATATTGAAAAATTAAAAGACAAAAACGATCAACCTATATTCTATTCAACAAGATCAATCAGAGATGGTCAACTTGAAAATTATTTGTTAGGTTATCCATTAGAAGTGACAGATGTTATGCCATGAGATGTAGACGACGCAGTTTCAACTTCATTTGTATTATTTGGAGATTTGAAACACTATGCGTTCGGAGATCGCAGACAATTGACAATGTCAGTTTGATACATGAGCGGAAATTGGGAGAAAGACATTCAATCATTGAAAGCAAACGAAAGAATTGCATGAGTTGTTATTTTCCCAGAAGCATTCTCAAAATTGACAACAGCAGCAAGCTAAAAGCAGTTATTTGAAATATTATCGCAAGGGTGGAGAAATCCACTTTTGCGAATAATGTTTTAGATCATAATTATTCACAAAATGAGTAAAAAAGAAAAAAAGAACATTGAAGTTGTAGAAAACACAACAGATGAAAATGTTGAAAATGAAAATGTTGAAAATTGAGTAGAAAACAACACCGAGCCAACAACAACACCAGACGAAACACAAAACGACGAAAATTGAACAAATCCGGACGAAACAAAGCCGGAAAACGACGAACAAAAAGACGAAGAAGAAAACACAACAGACGAAAATGTTGAAAATGAAAATGTTGAATGAAAAATCCATGTAAAATGTTTGATGAATAGATGATCATTCAAAAAAGGTTGCGAATATAATGTTTCAAAAAAAATGTTTGAATTATACGGAAATTTGTTTGAAGTTTTAGATTAAAAACAAAACAAATCATGAAAGCGTCGCCGGAATATCACAAATAAATTTTGCCATGATATTTCATGGACGCTTTTTTTATTTTTCATAAAATAGGAAATGACAGACGAAACACCAATTGAAGAAAATCAACAGACACAAGACACGCCGTCACAATACGAACAAAACGTCGCAAATGCTTTGATCTATGTCAAAAACGTGTTGAAAATAACTTGAAACGGACAAGATACGCAATTGACGATTTTATTGAAAGCAACGAACGCACAATTATTGAAAATGACTTGAATTGATCTTTTGAACGGCGACGAAGAAAAAGTGGATTTCTACGATTGAGCCGGAGAACGTGAATTGTTTTTGAAATGCGAGGCGTCAGAAATAAATCAGATTGAATATATTTCAGAACAACGACAAGATGAGCCAGAGCGAAAAATTATTCCGTCAAAACGATATGTTTTGAAAAAATGATCCGTTGTTTTTTGTCGTCCAATTTTCAGATGATTTCAAAATATCAAAATTACATATGCACCACTATTCACGGATTTTTCAGCAATTCCACCAGAATATGAAAATTTGAAACTTGCACTTGCTTTGATAATTTGAAATTTGAAAGCAACGACGAAACAATCTGGAATTTCAAGTGAAAGCGTTTCATGAACAAGCATTGTTTTTGATAAATCCACGATCACAAAAGACGTTCAAATATTATTGGACGATTTTATTGTTTTTTCAATATAGAAAATGTCAATGTTTATGCTTGATTATTACGAAGCAACCGTCAAAAGATTACAATATACAACCGACACCAACGGAAACAAAAAATCCAAATATGTTGCGACGGAGATTTCCGCAACATGATATTTGTCGCCGGAGAGTTCAAGAAATCAAGATGTTTGACTTGATAGATTTTGACAAGTTCGAAATTTTGAATGTGACGCACCTTTTGAAGTAAAGGAAAGCGATATTTTGACAATTGACGGAACGGATTATCAAGTCAAAAGTTTTGCACACGTCAAAGGGATCACGATTGATAGAATTCGCGTTGTTTTAGTTTTGCCAAAAAATGAATGATAAATATTGAATATGACGAAAAACAAATTCAAGAAATAGCAGATCAATTTTGAAAAGAAGTTGTTCAAGACATGTTTGACCGTTCAATTAAAAAATCAATCATTTTATTGCAAAGATACGCAATTCAAGAAACGCCAACGGATCAATGACGTTTGAGAAATTGATTTCAAACGGAATTCAAACAATCATTTGGACGCTTATTCAATCCGGTGGATTATGCCGTTTATGTTCATGACGGAACAAAGCCACATTCAGCACCGTTTGACAAAATAGAATGACGGGCGAATAGACATTGATTAAATCCATGATCCGTTCGACGTGCAATCCGTATGAAATGAACAAAAGCCAATCCATTTATGGATCGTGCAGTGGATCAATGAGAAAAACAAGTTGACGACATATTTGACAAAGAAGTTCAAAAAATGGTTTTACAATTAAATTCATAAAAAATGACATTGCCAATCAAAACAGTTGCACAAGTAAGAAATGCGATCAAATCAAAATTGGACACATTGACGGGGACGTGAAAAGTATTTGTTGCCGATTATAATTTTTTCACAACAAAAACAAGCGGTTTTCCTTGCGTCATGTTTGAGCCGTCCGAATTGTCGTCCGTTTATGAAGACACGGCGTATAATTACAGATCATACACATTCAATATTGTTATTGTTCAAGAAATGAACACGATCAGCCGTTCGGACGCAATGGACATTTTGTTGAATTGTTTTGAAAAAGTCATTGACGCATTTGATCAAGATCGGACATTGTCCGGAGTGGTTGAACAAGTTGACGCAACCGGTGGAACATTTGGAGAAATTGACATGGAGAAATGACCGGCGTTGTATATATCGACGAATTTGATTTGTCGCGTTTTAGTTCCTATCGTATAGCCAAAATGAAAAAGATCAAATTTTTTCCACGTGAAAAAGATAGAAAAAAACAAGAAATTATTGAAAAAGATCAAGAAAAGACTATTGATGAAAATGAATGACAATTTATTTCAAAACAAAAGAAAAAATGAAACTCAAAGACCAAATAAAGAAAATTTTTTCAAGAAAAAGTTTTGAAAGCATGGAAGCAATGGAAGATTGATTGCGAGTGAATATTTTTGATGAATATTCAAGTCGTGATTTGAAAAAAATGACAAAAACGGATTACTTGCATTTTTACAAATGACGATGTTATGTCGCAATTTCCACAATTGCAAAAGCCGTCGCATGATTAGATAAACAAGTGACAGACGGAAAAGGAACGCCAATCAATGACAAAACTTTTGATTTGATCACACATGATTTGTTGATCAATATTGTTTCATATATGAAATTGAACGGTGCTTGTTATATCCGAAAAAATATGGTTTGAAATAGACCAGTTGATTTGGTTGTTTTGCGTTCAGATTTAGTGACACCAATTTTGAACGATACAAGGACAGCGATCCAATATTATGAATACGATTTGGGACAAGGAAGAAAAACAAAGTTTGAGCCGAAAGAAATTATTTCGTTTATCAATTTCAATCCTTTGTTTCCATATCCGATCAATTACATGGGAATGTCCGACGTGGAATGAATAGCAACAGCAATTGACGCAGATTATCAAGCGTCAAAATATAATTGGAAATTTTTCTATAATAACGCCAACGTTGACGGAGTTTTGGAAACAGAACAAAACTTGTCGCAAGAAGTCGTTGAAAAGATCCAAACAAAACGGGATCAAAAATACAGATGAACAGACAACAGCCAAAAAATTTGAATATTGACCGGTGGTTTGAAATATAGATCCGTGAAAAATAATCAAAAAGACATGGATTTTGTTGAATGACGTCGTTTCAATCGTGACGAAATATTGTGATTTTTTGGAGTTCCAAAAGCAATGATTGGACTTTGAGAAGGTGGGGAAGCCTTGAACGTTAGATCATTTGAAAGGATTTTTGCAAAAAGAGTGATTGAGCCACTTGCAAAACAGATCGCAGAAAAATTGAATAATGAATTATTCAGCGATTGAGTTTGGTTTGAGTTTGTGAATATTATTCCAAGTGATTTGCAAGAAACACGCCAAGACCGGCTTGCAAATTGAATAACATTGAATGAATTCAGAGCGTCAAGAAATTTGCCACCAGTTGCCGACGGTGACAGATTAAGAAGTGCGTATATATTGGGTGCATATTGAGCATGATCCGACGTTTGAAATCAAGAACAAGAAGTTGTTGACCTTGAAGACGACAAAGGTTTTTTATGATCAAGGATCAATCCAGAATTGAGAAATAAACTTGAATGAATAATTTCAAAATCAGTTGCAGAAAATACAAGATGAACAGAAGAATACAATCAAAAATATTGGGAAAAAAAAATGGAAAGAAACAATAAGTTCAATGATCGATATTTTGAATTGATCCAAACAATATTTGAAAAGCAAGAAAAAGAAATTTTGAAAGAGTATTCGGAACGATACAAAGAAAATCAAAAATGATTTTCAACAAAAGCAACGAAAAAATTTCCACTTTTGAGTATAACAAAACGATCAATGATTTATTACAATGTCTTGAAAGACGCACAAGACGAACTTGTAAAGACAGAAGCAGAAAACGCATTGATTGAAATTTGACAATTCGATCAAAATTTTGAATTGTCAAAGACAGTAGAAAAAGAGTTGAAAAGAAATATATATAAATTCGCCGGAGAAATTGACAGCGACACAAACAAAAAACTGACAAAAGATTTTGAAAGGATTATTCAAGATTGATTGTCATTTGACGCATGACGTGATTTGATTTTGTGAACATTTACAGAATTGAAAACAACAAGGGCGGACATGATCGTCAGAACAGAAACAGTAAGAGCCGGAAATTTTGCGTCAGAATTATGACGAAAACAATCCGGAGTGGTTGAAAAAAAACAGCGATACACCGCATTGGATGAAAGAGTTTGTGAATATTGTTGACCTATGAATTGAAAAGTCATTTGATT
>JAZRGB010000062.1:0-24118 GCA_045643965.1 Candidatus Enterousia sp.
AACTGTTGCAAAACCAGCAGCAAAAAAAGCAACTGCAAAACCAGCAGCAAAAAAAGTTGTTGCAAAAAAACCAGCAGCAAAAAAAGTAGCTGCTAAAAAACCAGTTGCAAAAAAAGTAGCTGTTAAAAAACCAGTTGCAAAAAAAGTTGTTGCAAAAAAACCAGCAGCAAAAAAAGTAGCTGCTAAAAAACCAGTTGCAAAAAAAGTTGTTGCAAAAAAACCAGCAGCAAAAAAAGTAGCTGTTAAAAAACCAGTTGCAAAAAAAGTTGTTGCAAAAAAACCATGTGCAAAAAAAGCATGTGCAAAGAAAAAATAATATAAATCCCTGGTTTTGACGGGGGTTTTATATGTCAAAGGTCCGTAACGTACGGACCTTTTTTTTATAAAAGTATCAGTCAGATTACTGTGCACAGTCTGACTGATATTTTTTATGGATAATCTGTATTAATTACAGACCCAAATACTTTTTGTTTTTATGGCGCATTATTTGCATAACCAAAACACAAAATCTGATATGCGTTTTGCATAAATGTTTAATTTTTAACAAAAGGATTTTTGTATGTCTATTTCAATAGATAATGTATTCGTAAAACAATTCGAAGCAGATGTTCATTTGGCTTATCAGCAAATGGGCACAAAACTGCGTTCAACTGTTCGCAGTAAATCAGGTGTTGTTGGTGCATCGACAACTTTCCAAAAAGTTGGTCGTGGCACTGCCAGCACAAAATCACGTCACGGTATTGTGCCTGTGTTGAATTTAAATCATGAACCTGTTGAATGCTTGCTGCAAGATTATTATGCAGGCGATTGAGTTGATGCATTGGATGAATTAAAAGTTAATGTTGATGAACGTCGTGTTGTTGCGTCTGCTGGTGCATACGCATTGGGTCGCAAAACAGATGAGTTGATTGTTAATGCAATGAATACAGCCACTGCAAATGTTGGTGATTATACTTCTGGTCTGACAAAAGATTTAATTTTGTCTGCTGTTGAAGTCTTAAATACAAACGATGTTCCAGATGACGGTCGTCGTTTTGCAGTTGTCGGTGTGCATCAGTGGAACGAATTGTTATCGATGGATGAATTTGTATCTGCAGATTATGTTGGTGCATCTTCACCGCTGGTAAACGGTTTCGAAGCACGCAAATGGTTAGGTATCACATGGGTTCTGTATAATGGTTTGCCTGTTGATGGAACAAAACGTGATTGCTTTATCTATCATGCATCCAGCGTCGGTCACGCATGTGGTCAAGAAGTTAAAACAGATATTTCTTGGCATGGTGAACGTGCTGCACACTTTATCAGCAACAGCATGTCCCAAGGTGCAGTATTGATTGATGCAAATGGCATCGTTCGTGTTAAGTGTTCTGATGCACAATCTGCATAAATAAAACACAATAGAAAATCAAATAATTAACAAAAGGAAAAATACATGGCATTTCAAAATAAAAATTTGTCAGTTATTGCATACGCAAATGGATTTACATTGTGGCATTACAGTGCAGCAGAAACATTATCAACAATTACTGCAAATGGATACTTTAATAATGTAAAAACATTGATGAATATTGGTGATATTATCATTATTAATGCATCAGATAATACAGCAATAAAGAAAATTAATGTTACAGAATTAAATGTAACAACTGTCGCATTGGCATAATTATTTAAAACTATTTTATGAACAGGCCAGTCAAATTACTGGCCTGTTATTTTATAAACAAAATTTAAACAAAGGGAATAATCATGCTTACCAAGATTGATTTATGTTCGATGGCATTGTTAAAACTTGGGGAATCGCCTATTCAGTCATTGTTAGATGACAGTGCGGCTGCCCAGTTGTCGCGAACATTATTTGACCCGGTTGTTGATGCACTGATGGCGTTGCATCCATGGCGTTTTGCGACACAACAATTGAAATTAGTAAAAAATACAGATGGGGATTTTCTTATTCCAACTGATGTATTACGTGTGTTGAAATCAGATGGTCGCATTATTGGTGATAAAATCGTATCAGATTCAGATACAACAAACATAATTGCGATAACAAAAACGGCACCAGAAAAGTTTCCAAGTTATTTTGTGTCGTTGGTTGCAACCCGTCTGGCGATGGAATTTTGTACACCATTATTGGGTGATCAAACTGTGTTTCGTATGTTGACTGCATTGTATGAATCTGAATTACAAAATGCGAAATTTATCGACAGTACAACTGCACCAGTTGATAACATATCAGACTTTTCTTTAATTAATTCACGTTTTTAAAAATAGGGGAAATCATGGCAGATTTTATCAAAACACAAAATTCGTTTGCACATGGCGAAGTCGCCCCAGAATTTTATGTGCGTGATGGTATAAATGGATTGTCTTGTTTGGAAAATATGGATGTGTTGGCCAGTGGTGCAATATCACGCAGACCAGGTTTAAAATATGTAGGGCAACTACGTGGACCTGCTAGAATTATTAATTTTTCTGTTTCTGATTCAGAACAATATATTATTGCATTAACAGATTGTTATATGACCGTATATCATAACAACGAACGTATTTATGGTACCAGTACACCTTGGTCGTATGATGATTTATCAGCAGTACAATATGCCCAACGTTTTGGAACAATGATATTTGTGCATCCAAATCATAAGCCACGTGTATTACAACGTATAAAAGATATATTTACTTTGTCAGAATTTTTATTTGAACAAAATGATTCTAATCTGACGGTTAATTTACCATTTATGCGGTTTGATGATGCTGCAAATATCAGAATAACAATCACTGCTCATTCATTGGGAAACAATTATGCAACATTTACAACAAATTCTGCATTTTGGCAGCCAAGCAGTGTTGGCAGTCGCTTGTATTTGTTAGATAATCAATGGCTGATTACAGAATACATCAGTCCAACGCAAATTGTTGCGTACATAAACGGTACATACACGATGCCAAAAGATCCTGTTTCTGATTGGTATGAATCTGCGTTCAGTAATCGTCGTGGTTGGCCACGCAGTATAACATTTCACCAAGACAGGTTAGTGTTCGGTGGAACTAAATCTTGGCCGGGTGGTATTTGGATGTCCAAGGTTGGCAAACATACAAACTTTAATATGGGTACAGGGCTTGACGATGAAGCCATCTTTGTATCTTTGTTATCCCAAGAACGACAAGAAATTTGCACAGTTGTTAGCAGTGATAATTTGCAGATATTAACTAATTGTGGCGAATGGGCAATATCTAATAAGCCATTAACGCCATCATCTGTTGATATAAAACAACATACATCTGTTGGTTCTATGTCTGAACGATATTTGCCACCACAAAAGATAGAAGGTACAACAGTATTTGTATCTGGTAATGGTCACGATATTCGTGAACTGTCTTTGGATGATATTGGTGAAAATTATAATGCAAATGATTTGTGTGCATTATCAAAACATATGATAAACACACCGACAGATATATCGTATAACAATAATACGCGGCAATTATTTGTTGTGTGTTCAGACGGCACAATGGCTGTATTAAATCAAAATTCAGCATTGGGTATATCTGCATGGGGCAGGTATAAAACAAATGGTGAATTTGTTTCTGTTGCTGCATGTAATGGATGCACATATGTTGTTGTAAAGCATGAAGATGCAGTATGTTTAGAATATTTTGATGCAAACGCATTAACAGATACAGATGAATTTAAATTTTTATTCAGGGCATCAGGATTGCCACTGCGATCATCTGGGCATAATGCATCACGTATCAAGGTGCGAAAAATATCAGCACGTCTTATTAATACTAAAAGCATATCCATTAATAATCATCGTATTTCATTACCTAATGGTGTTTATGATATTTCTTCATCTGGATATAGCGGGGATGTTCATATTAATTTGCTTGGTACATTAAAGAATACGATTGAACCAATGTGGACTGTACATGGTTCAGAACCGTTGCCTGTGACAGTATTGTCAGTCAGTGTTTACGGTTGGTACACAGTATAAAACTAAATTTAACAAAAAGGAAAAAAATATGGGACAAATTGTAACAGACGTAACAGATATTTTAGATTACAAAGATGCTAAAAAATCAGCAAAAAATCAACGTCAGGAAATTTTGAAAAAAATGGCGGATGATGAAACGGAAAAAACAAATCTGGTGAAAAAGGTTTTGGCCGCTCAACGTGCCAAATATGGTGCATCTGGTATGTCCAGTAATGGTATTACCGAAGGAACTGTTTTAAAGCGTCTTCGTTCTGAAACTGTCGCTCCATTTGAAGAAAAAAAACAGGATAATTTGAAAAAATTGAAAAACACCAAGGCCAAAAAAGTAAATTTACTGGAAAAATTATTATCCAGATTTGAAGACATAGTTGGCTAAATTTAACCAAAAAGGGGGATGATATGTACAAAATCTCTTATGTTGCAGATGGTGCGACAACAGAATTTGCGTTTTCTTTTCCTTTCTTTCAAAACGCAGACGTTCGTGTTGCGATTAATGATATAATCGGTGCACCAGAACATAATTTTGCAATTATGCCAAACGAAGATTTTTCAGGTGGAATTATTGTCTTTGATGTGGCACCTGTGGCAGATACAAAGATAGATATATTTCGTCAAATATCTTTGTCACGAATAATCGATTATCAGCCAACAAAAAAAATAGACCCAGAAGATTTAAATTCTGATTTTAATTTTCTGTTGTCTGCATTTCAAGATTTGCACCAAATAGATATCGATACCTTAGAGTGGCAAAATCGGCATGATGATATAAAAAATTTGATGGAATATACGCATCAAATTATCGAAGATAAATTATCCGGTGGGGCGGTTCTGGGGTTATATCGTAATTTGTTAAGTGTGTTGTCGAATGCATTGCCGGTGCTGATAAATGATTACGGTTTGATTACAGAAATGGCACCGAACGAAAACAACGATGATTACGGAATTTTATAAATTCTTGGACGAATGGAATCGTATTCTGGGATTTAAAACGCCACAGCATCATCGTCAAATTATGCGTTTTTTGGTAGAAGTTTGGATGGATGCTCCGCATCGTGGTCTGTTAATGGCGTTTCGTCATTCTGGGAAATCGACAGTTGTGGGTGTGTTCGCGGCATGTGTGCTGTATTTGTATCCTGAAACACGAATACTGATATTGTCTGCGGAAAGTAGTTTGGCCACACGTATGGTTTCGCATATTCGGCATATACTGGAAAATCATACGTTTTGTACAGATATGATACCGGCAAATAAAAAAGAGTGGGCCACAGGTCGTATTACAATAAACAGACCAATTGGTATTCGTGAACCGTCTGTGATTTGTCAGGGGGTGCATGGTAATATTACAGGTATGCGTGCAGACTTAATCATATGTGATGATGTCGAAGTACCAAATACTTCAAACACCGCCCAGAAACGTGAAAATTTGCGTGAAAGATTACGCGAACTGGATTTTATCTTGTCGCCCAGTGGAACGATGATATATATCGGTACACCACATGCATACGATACTATATACAGAACGTCCCAAGATTAAACTGCAATAAATGTGCGTAATTTATTCAGCAATTCATTGCCAGAATCGCCAAACATTGGCAGATATGTTTCATATTCGGGCATATCGGATTGAACCTGGGCACGTACACGATCAGTCAGTGGTTGTGAAATAACTTCGTTCGCTGTATTCCATAATCTGTATGCGTTAAAAGTATGATTAATCGTTACCCACTTTTCATGCAATTGTGGTTTTGTTTGCACTAATGACGTAATTGCGTTTTGCCATTCTTCGCCAAATCTGTTAACGACATTCAGTGCTGTAAATGCGTTCAATCCATCTTGGGTTGGGATAAAGTTTTCAATGCCTTGTTCCAGTTCTGCCCATTGTGCGGGTGTTAAATTGATAGAAGCGATTCTTTCGCCAGCCATCATACCACCATACGGCAGCAATTCGCGTTCAATAGAATCCATTGAGGTTTTGCCACTACGCAAATTTGCGATATGTTTAACCAGCATTTTCCCAGTTGGCAAATCAGATATTTCTTGGATGACGGCATCATCTGCTTCGTTAATAAATATAGGATTTACAGTCGCCCATTCACCAACAATAACATGTGCCTGGCGGTACAGGTTTACCAACTTTTGTGCGGTTGCACGAATTTTTGCCTTCATGTGTATCCCTCTCCTGTGATTATGGTTGTTATTCCATAACAATCATAATAATTTTATGCATTGTTTGGCCTGTGACTTTTTCTTCTGGTGATGCGATATGGCCGTAAATTTTACCCTTGGCATCTTGGCGAACACTGACGATATGTGCAGTTGTTTTTGTGTCGTTATCCAAAGAATTAAAGTCTGTATCGATGCATACTGCCAAATCACCAGGCTGTGCAGGTGTTAATGCATCAACAAACAGATAAGATTTTTCAGGGATAAAACCGCCCAATCTTTTTGTGTTTGGAATAACAGCATAAATACCTTTGCGACCTTCCAGAGTCATTGGGGCAACAATCATGGTTTCATCAGATTTTTTAAATGCAATTGACTTGCCGGATGGTGTGCCAAATACAGGTACTAATTTTTTACGTGCACTGTCATATAATTTTGCACCATAAACACTGCCATGCATATCGATACCAGACATTGGATTGCCAGGAATTAAAACAGATTTAACACGTTCTTTAACCTTGTTGATATGTTTATTCAGTTCACCTGATTTATACAAATCTGCAATTTGTTTGAACATATCTTCAACACCCATCGCAAAAGATTTTGCCAAAGGTTCAATTTCGTTTTTATAGATTTCGCGTTGACCGACTTCGATTTTATGATAAACAGACAATGTCATACCAGCATCTTTTGCAGCCTGTGCGATTGTTTTGCCTTTTTGTTGGCGGATTTTACGCAGACCGCTACCGAATACTTTCAGACCACTGTCTTCGTTGTCAGTCATACGGCGTTTTATTTCGCTTTGCCATTGGTTTGCAACGTCATCAGATTCTTTGATGAAAATATCTGATAGTTTGCATCCCAGAATATTACAAATATTCAACAACTGCTTTTGATTCAGGCGACGTACACCTTTTTCAATTTTTGAAACGGCAGACAAAGACAAGCCTGTACGACGTGCCAATTCTGTCATTTTCATACCAGCAGACAGACGAATGTTTCGTATATTATTTGGAAAGATAATTTCTTCTTGTGCCATGGCAAAACTCCTAAAAATGTATTTCTTGACAAAATATTAGTCAATTTTTAGAAATTGTGCAAGTAAAATCATACAAATTTGTAAAAAATTACAGTGGGATATCGTCTGGGAACGCATCTGGGTCAATTGCGGTTGGCATTGAATCAGGATCTGGGCCAAATGTAGATGCTGTCACAGTCTGTGCAGGCTGTGCAAATTCGTTTTCACCGCGTGCCTGGAATTCGTCCAAATTATCGAACAAACTGTAATCGCCATAGAACGCAGTTCGGACTGTTTCTGGGCGGCCATGACGGTTTTTTCCGATGATAATATCTGCCTTGCCACGTGCACGTTCCATACGTTTTTGCCAGTTTTCTACCATTGCGTTATTGGTTGTGTTTGATATTCTTTCAGATGGGTCACGATTTTGCAGATAGTATTCTTCACGATACGTGAACATAACAAGGTCAGCGTCTTGTTCAATAGAACCAGATTCACGCAAGTCAGCCAACTGTGGTCGTTTATCGTCACGTTGTTCAACGCTTCGTGATAACTGGGACAGTGCGATAACAGGTACATCTAAATCCTTGGCCAGCATTTTTAACCCACGGGTAATTTCAGAAATTTCTTGAACGCGGTTGTCGCTTTTTTTGCCACCTGGTGATGTCATCAACTGTAAATAGTCGATAACAATCAATGCAATACCGCCATGTTGACGTGCCAGTCTGCGTGCACGTGTACGCATCATTGGTACAGACATACCCGGTGTATCGTCGATAAACAATGGAATCTTGCTGATTGCAGCAGAATACTGTGACATTTTCATAAAGTCTTCGTCAGTCAAATTTCCTTCACGCATGGCGGACGCAGGAACCTTGGACTGGGATGACAGAACACGTGCCGCCAACTGAGATGCAGACATTTCAAGACTGAAAAATATAACAGCACCTTTGTATCCTGGGTTTGCACGACCATATGCGATTGCATTTGCCGCATTAAACGCAATATTCATTGCCAATGTTGTTTTTCCCATCGCAGGACGTCCCGCGATAATAATCAGGTCTGAATGGTGCAGGCCACTAATCGATTTATCTAATGCGTCCAAACCTGTGGTTAAACCAGATAATTGGCCATCTGCCTTGTATGCGATTTCTGCTTCTTTTAAAGCGGCCTGTAATGCTGTTTCAATCGAAGATACTTCACGTTCCGAAGAACCGGTTGTTGCCATATCAAACAGTTTTTGTTCGGCAACTTCTATCTGACGTGATACAGGATTATCCAAGTCTTCGATAAATGCCTTGTCTGTGATATCTTGACCCAATGCAATTAAGTCGCGTCGCATTGCGTGTTCATAGACGATTTTTGCATATTGTTCAACGTTTACCACTGTTGCACCGGCACCTGATAACTGTGTCAGATAATCAACGCCACCAACAGATTCTAATGTGCCTTGTTGGTCCAGATAGTTTTTTGCAGTGATAATGTCGAATGGGATACCGGCTGCGAATTGACGTTCTGCCAGTTTGAAAATTTCTTGGTGGGCAGGATGCGAAAAATGTTCCGCCCGCAGGAATTCAGACACGCGTTCCAACGCACGATTGTTCATTAAAACAGCCGCTAATACAGCCTGTTCGGCTTCCAGATTGGTTGGTAAAGTCTTAGGGGTAAAGTCCATGTCAAATTCCTTCTTTGGTTCAATAGTATATGAAAAAAATGCTTTTTCAACGCCTTTTTTATCAGGATATAAAATATTAAAAATTCCAATAGTTGACGTTCACGGAAATCCGGCCTGGCCGGAACTTTTTCCGATTGAAAAAATAGAACAAATGCAAGAAACGGTTGGCCCAAGACATTTTTCTGCCCAGATGATGTTGGAATTTATGTCGCCAGAACGTGCAAGGCTGGATCCGGGCGGTCTGCATTTTTACGATGATGAATTTGATGTTCGTACCGCCAAGTTAGGTCAAGATATAATGTCAGGCTATGTTTTGTATTGGGATCCATCCACTGGTCGCAGTAAACGTGACGGCAGTGCATGTGTATTAATATATCGTGATGATAAAAATAAACGTATATTTATTCACGATATTTTATATCTGACGGTATCAGATTCAGAACAATTTCCGTTATCGCGTCAGTGTGATATGGTAATTGATTTTATGTCTGGTCGCGGGATTAACAGAATAACAATTGAAACAAACGGTATTGGAATTGGTGTTCCTGAAATTATGCATGATTGTGCAACACGTCGTGGGGTTAATATATATGTTAACCGCATATCGCATACCAAATCAAAATCAGACAGAATTTTGGCTGCGATTGAACCTGTGTTAAGTACAGGACGCTTGTATGCACATACACGTATTCAGAAAACACCATTGTTGTCAGAAATGATTGGTTGGTCGCCAGTTGGATACATGGGGCATGATGACGGTCTGGACGCAGTCGCAGGTGCAATCGCACAATTGCCAAATATTATCAGACCATTGGGCCATACAATCAAAACGTTTACAGCAAACACAAATTTCAAGATTTAAAAATCATAACAAACAAAAAAGGATAACAAATGCAAAATAACTTATTGCAACTTTATAAACGTGCAATTTCGCTACGCGAACCATGGATTCCCCGCTGGGATGATGCACGCAGATACACAATGCCCACGTCAGATACAGATTTGGCAACATTGTATGACGCAACAGCATCAGACGCAGCGGATAACCTGGCTGCATCTATTTACACATTGTTGACACCGCCAGAATCGATGTGGTTGCAACTGGTACGTGAAAGTGATTTATCACCAGATGCAGATTATGCGACATCTGTCTTGCGTGCACATTTAAATGATTCTAATTTCTATACAACGATACACCAGTGCTATATGGACTTGGTAACGTTGGGAACTGCATGCTTGTTTATGGGGCAAAATCCAATTGGTGCATCATCTGCATTTAACTTTACAGCGATACCGATGTCGGATATTGCGATTTTGCCAAATGCGATATTCCATACAACGTCAATGACAGCAAATGAAGTTATGGAAAAATATCCAACATGGACACCGCCATCAAACCTGCGTGATTCGATAAAGAACGACCCAAATTTGCAATTAAAACTGGTACAAAGTCTGGTTGGTACAGAATTTACAGCATGGCTGGATGTCGGTGGCGATATTGAAAATAATATTGTGTCCCGTGGCACATTTGAAACAAATCCATATATTGTATTCCGTTGGTCTGTGGCCAGTGGTGAACTGTACGGTCGCAGTCCAATTATGCGTGCGTTGCCAGATATAAAAACAGCAAACAAGGTCGTAGAATTGGTATTAAAGAACGCAACAATTGCCGTATCTGGTATTTGGCAGGCAGATGACGATGGTGTTATAAACTTGAATAATATCAACCTGACACCTGGGGCAATTATACCAAAGGCCGTTGGTTCATCAGGGCTGACACCGTTGACCAGTGCTGCGAACTTTGACGTGTCACAAATTATCTTAAAAGACCTTCGTGAACGCATACGTCATACGTTGCTGGCAGACAGATTGGGCTTGTTAAGTGAAAAAGAAATGACTGCAACAGAAATTATGGCACGTAATGCAGATATGATGCGTATATTGGGTGCAACATATGGACGCCTGTTGCATGAATTTATCAGACCGTTATGTGACAGGGGATTGCAGATTCTGTCAACGCGTGGTCTGATTGAACCAATCAAGTTAAACAGCGATGCAGAATTGAAATATATTGCACCAATCGCACAAATGACCGCGATGGAAAGTGTTATCGGGGGTGCATTATGACAGATATAGAATTGGCGTATGCCAAAACATTTTCTGGTGCGTCGGGGCAACGAGTGCTGGCACATTTGCGTCAGATAACAATTGAACGTGTTCTGGGGGCGAACGCCACAGAATCAGAACTGCGTTCATTGGAATCACAACGTATGTTAGTGCATCAGATTGAAACGCTGGTATCGCGTGGACGGGGGGATAAATCATGAAAACGCAACCACACCCAATAAATGGCCTGATTGAATTTTTACGTGACAGTTGGTTTATTATCGCGTTTATCGCAGGCGTAATTTACTGGGCCGCAAAACAAGACTTTTCTGTTCTGGAACTGGAACGTGTTGATAATCGCATAACTGCGCTGGAAAACAGAACGACAATATTGGAAACAGGTATTGCCAGAATCCAAATCAAGATTGATGATATCAAAGAAGACTTGAACTTGATAAAAGGTGCAGTAATAAAATAAAAATCCCCCGTTTGGGGGATTTTTTAATCGATAACTTCCATTTTTATTATCTTGTCTGGGTTTTCTACATGGCCGTTGTCAAATTCGTCACCACGTTTAATTTTATCAACATGTTCCATGCCCGATACAACACGGCCCCAAACAGTATATTGTCCATCCAAGAAACCGCAATCATCAAAACAGATAAAGAACTGTGAATCCCCAGAATTAATATCAAATGCACGTGCCATGCCAACGGTTCCACGTGAAAAATGTTCACTTGAAAATTCTGCAGGAATTTTAACGCCACTGCCACCAGTGCCGTTGCCCAGTGGACATCCGGTCTGTGCCATAAAACCATCAATCACACGATGAAAAGTTAATCCGTCATAGAAACCAGATTTTACCAGTTCAATAATTCTTGCAACATGTTTTGGTGCAACATTTGGTAATGTTTCAATTACGACATTACCGTTCGTTAATGTCATTTGTATTTGGGACATATCTTCTTCCTTGGGTTGTATTGTGTTTTTTTAATCTTTCTGTTGCTAATTGCATTTCAATAGCTGTCGAAAATTGTGCGTTACTTATATATTTTATACCATTGGGTGGTAATTTTAGACTGTGAACTTTTGTGCAGTTGCTATCGCTTATTCTGAATGTCTGTACGTTGGTGAAATCTAAGTCACATACAGGCATTGAAGCACTGAAAATATCAATCAATTTTGCGTGTGTCGGCATTTTTAAACTATGTAAATGTTTTAAAACTACGCTACGCAAAAACAGGATGTCTGCTCCGCTAACGTCTAAATGACAAGTTGGAAATTTTGTGCTTGATATACTGACTAACTTTGCATGTTTTGGCATTTTGATATTTTTTGCCTTGCTTAAATCCATGTTATCCAGTTTCAGTTCGTTCAGATTACTAAAATCCAAATCACACACAGGCAGTTTTGTTGATGAAAACAAAACCTTTGCGGTGCCTGGTTGTTGTGCAAATTTTAGATTGGTTACATGTCTTAAATCTGCGTATTCTAAATCAAGTTTTTCTGTGCCGCTAAAATCCAAATCACACACAGGCAGTATTGCAGTCCCCAGTCGTATCTCTTTGCCGTCAGTTGGCATTTTTAAACTGGTTGCCATGCCAAAATCTGCACCTGTTGCATCCAGATAGTTTACGTGACTGAAATCTAAATCGCCACGCAGTGTTGCACCACGCAATATAACAGTCATTGAATCTTTTGGATTCAGATAAAATATTCGACCGTCTTTGACAGAAAATATTGTTTCGCCATCTGCAGTTAATGATTTAGAACCGTCTTCATTTTTTATAATAAGTAATTTTTTATCTTTTAAAATTACACTATCAAACATTGGAAAACCTTCGTCAGTCAAATCAATCACTGCTCTGCGTTTATTATCATACAGATTTCCCCCGCCCAGCATTAACTGAGAATCGTGGTTAATTTCAATTACATTTCCGTCTTTGATATAGAATCCGTTGCTAAAATATACGTTATTAAGTTCGTAATCATATTTGCATATTTGTTTGCCAATCAATACATATCCGTCTGGTAATTGAATTTTTTGTGATGAAAAGTCAACGTCAAAGTGATGCCTGATTGCATCGGACAGGCCTTTAATAATGTTGTCAGGATTTGAATTTAACGTATTGTCACAGTTATCCACAGTGTGATTGTATCTGTTCTTGATACTAATAAAACCACCAGTTTTTAAAATCTGAATTGAAATAACAGATGTACCATATTCATCATCGCGTTGCGGTGGATTGCCACGTTTGATTTTATCAACATCTTTACGCACTGCATTTATAATGTGGTAACGCTGAAATCTGGACGGGTCGCGGAAAGTGCATAATTCTTCGTCGGGTGCAAAATATTGTTTGATTGCGTTTTGTTTTTCCAATGTATCTGCAACGTATGCGTTATAATCGGCCTTGTCCAACAGTGTGATTGGATCCATATGTACGCCATATTCTTCGATTGTAATGTCTTTTAATGATATCAGATAATTTAAAATCGGTTCTGCATCACGGCCCGCATATTTCACAATTTTATCAATGTTTGGAATGTCAAAAATGCCGTTGTCATAGTTGCGTATTGCCTTGGCAAAGTGTTCGCCATTTTGTTTTTTGATAATATCATACATGCTTTTTGACATTTTATCCCCCGTGTCTATGTTGTATTATATCATAAAAAGCCCCAAAAATCTGATTTTTATTGCAAGTTTGGTTTTTGTGTCCTATAATTAACGTATGTTAAAAAATACATTTATCTTTTCTGAAAACAAATGTTGGCGCGTTGCCGCCTGAATTATTTTGCTGCCCTGTGATTTTTGGGCTTTCATTTTTAACGTAAAAACATTAAAATCAAATACAAGAAAAGGTAATTATTATGTCAAGTACAGAAAAAATCGTTTTAACTGGTATTAAACCAACAGGTACCCCACACGTTGGAAACTATGTTGGTGCATTAAAACCATTAATTGAACAGTCACAAACGCAAAAGACTTTTATGTTTATTGCTGATTTGCACGCATTGAATTTGATTCATGATGCGTCTTTGATTAAGCAGCATACATATGAAATTACTGCGATGTTGGTTGCATTGGGGTTAAATTTGGATAATGCTGTTTTGTTTCGTCAGTCTGATATTGATGAAATTTATCAACTGAACACATTGTTGATGAACATAACACCAAAGGGGTTAATGAACCGTGCACATTCGTACAAGGCTGCGATGGATAAAAATATCGCATCTGGCGATGATGTTGATGCGGGTGTCAATATGGGGCTGTACACATATCCAATCCTGATGTCGGCAGATATATTACTGTATAATTCTGATATTGTGCCTGTTGGTGCTGACCAGAAACAGCATGTTGAATTTGCACGTGATATCGCAGGATATTTTAACCATACCTATGGTGAAACGTTCAAGTTGCCAACACCTGTGATTGGTCGTGATACTGGACTTATCCCTGGGCTGGATGGCCGTAAGATGAGTAAATCTTATGACAACACAATTCCATTAATGGCACCAGAAAAAGAACTGAAAAAGAAGATTATGCGTATAATCACAGATTCAAAAACCCCAGAAGAAGCAAAGAATCCTGATGAATCTACGATTTATCAGTTGTATAAACATTTTGCATCTGAATCTGAAATATCTGAATTCGCAGAAATGTTCCGTGCAGGTGGCATGGGGTATGGAACTGCGAAAACAATATTGTTTGAAAAAATAAATTCTGTTTTGTCTGATGCACGTATGGAATATGAACGACTGATGGCAAACCCAGACGAAATTGAACAGATATTGCAACGTGGTGCATCACGTGCAAAACCTGTGGCAGAACAAACATTGGCACGTGTAAAGAAAGCAATGTTGGGATAATATAAAACTAGGCAGGAGAGAGAATATGAAACGTTCAATTTTATTTGGAATATGTTCGTTTATATTAGTTTTGGTTGGTGTGTCGTTCTGGGGAATTTCTCGGAACGATATTCCACATACAATTGCGGTTAATGGTGAATGTCTGACAACTGCACCACGTGACAAGACTGCTATTACATTACGTGTAACTACATTGGCAGACAGTGCCGCACAATCAATGCGTGATGCCACCGCACAAATGGCAGAAATTACAGAGTATTTAAAAACATTGCCTGTACAATTACAAACAACCCAGTTTAATTCTTATGAAAAAACAGAATGGAATCGTGACGAACAAAAGTCGGTTGTATTGGGAATTGAAACAACAATCGCAGTCGAAGTTTCCGCAAACAGTGTTGATGAAATAGAACAGGTTTTGTCGCAGTTCGCAGACAAACAGAACGTGTATTCTGAAAATCTGCGTATGTACACCAGCCCCGAAGTATTAAAACCAATAATGGAAAAATGTTTATCTGTTGCTGTTGAAAACGCACGTGTACGTGCAAATGCACTGGCGTCCGGTGATAACAAACGGGCAGGGCGTTTGATTTCTGTGTCATACGGTACAAATACATCTGATTCTGCCACGCCAACAAACGGATTATTGCGGACAAAAATGGTAATGGCATCATCTGTTGCAGATGCTGCTGCTGGTACAATCGTGTCGCGTGATACCGATGTGTCTGTTTCTGTATCAGCAGTATTTGAAATTAAATAGGAATTATAATTGAACGAAGCAGTTGTTGAATTTATCGAATATTTAACCCAGACGAAGAACTATTCGCCACATACCGCATTGGCGTATGATACAGATATCCGTGATTTCTTAAAGTTTTATGAAGACTTTTCTGGCAGTCCGCCATTTCCACGTGATCTGTCGCGTGTTGATACAATATGTTTTCGTTCGTATCTGGCAAACAGACAAAAACGTGGTCTGTCGCATAAATCAACTGCACGTGCATTGTCGTCATTGCGTGGGTTTTATAAATATCTGGCACGTACCCATGGGGTAAAAAATGATGCGATTGGTTTGATTTCTTCACCCAAGGTTCCACGTAAATTGTCCAAGGCGATTGATCCAATCGATGTTGAACATATGCGTGGTGCAATTCGTGCAATAGATTGTAATGAACCATGGCTGGCGGCACGTGATTGGGCATTGGTTGTATTGTTGTTTGGATGCGGTTTACGTATATCCGAAGCGTTATCGTTGCGTAACAATGATGTGCGTGGTCACCCAGATGTTTTACGAATTACTGGTAAAGGGAACAAGGAAAGACTGGTTCCTGTATTGCCAATTGTGTGGAATGCGATTGATAAATATATTGCTGTACGTCCATTTGGAAATGACGCAACAGATGAATTATTTCGCAGTGTGCGTGGACTGCCAATGACGCCACGTATGGCACAAAAGGTTGTTGAAAACCTGCGACATTATTTGCAGTTGCCTGATTATGTAACGCCGCACGCATTACGTCATACATTTGCAACAGCATTATTGGCCGGTGGTGCAGATTTACGTAGTTTGCAAGAATTATTGGGACATTCTTCACTGTCAACAACCCAATTATACACCAAGGTAAATATGGCAGAAATCACCAATATATATGCAAACGCACACCCACGTGCGAACGATTAAAGAACTTTATCTAATCCGACCAAATTAACACCAAATCTGTCTGCGTATTGTTTTGCTTCATCAAAATATTTACACACATGACTGGTATGATGTGCGTCATCTGATAAAATCATAGGAATTTGTTTATCGGCACACATTTGCATAATGCGTGATGATGGGTGTGGGCGGTCTGCATATTTATACAATGCAGTATTAATTTCCACAGGTATTTTGCTGTTTGCAATTACGTCGATTGTTTCCTGTTCCAGTTCAGTCCATTTTTCATCTGTGCCCAGATTTTGACGTGCCGGTAAATCAATATGTGCCAAGAAATTACATAAACCCGACTTTGCAATCCACTGAACCTTTTTCCAATATGTTTGCAGCATTTTATCTTGGTCATCTGGTGCTGCATTTTTCATATCATGTATATTACATAACCTGCCACCGTATTCGATAAAGTGTGCTGCACCGATAATATAATCAGGTGTCAATGTGTCGATTGTACGTATATAACCATTATACCAGCGTTTATTATCGAACATGTCCATTTCCATACCACGCAATATATTTATGTTATATTTGTTGCGTTCTGTGGCAATTTGTTCCAGTGTGTTATAGTGTTCTTTGAAGTTGTGAATTGCGGTTTTGAAATTAGTGTTATACATTGTTGCATATCCGCCAGTCACAGCAAAAGGGTAAAATTTGGTTTTTACAATGTTGGGATGAACGATAAAGTGATTTGATATTCCGATTGTTTTCATGCCGCATTGTTCAGCAGCGTCAACCATTTCTTGTTCGGTATTTTTACCGTCAAACAAGTTTGTGTGCATGTGTAATGAAAAATCCTGGGACATATCTTAGAATTTAACCTTTTGTACTATCTTTTCTGCTTCATCAATTTCGAACATTTTTTCAGGTTTAATACCAAACATATTCGCAATCAGGTTAGATGGAAATTGTTCAATCTGTGTATTTAATCCCATAACAACAGTATTATAAAACTGGCGTGTTGCTTGAATTTTATTTTCTGTGTCTGCCAATTCTTGTTGCAGTTCTAAAAAGTTTTGATTTGCTTTCAGTTCTGGATAGTTTTCAGCAACAGCAAACAGGCTTTTCAATGTTTGTGATATTTTGTTTTGTGCGTTTGCACTGTCGATACCCGTTTCTTGCATGGCCATTGTGCGTGCCTGTGTTAATTCTGTTAATGTTTCTTTTTCATGCTTTGCGGCACCACGAACAGTTTCAATTAAATTAGGAATCAGGTCATATCTGCGTTTTAATTGTGTGTCAACAGTCGCCCATGCTTCACGGACTTGGTTACGTCTTGCAATCAGACCGTTATAAACTGCGATAAAATATAGTAAAATAATTGCGATGACTGCGATTGTTGTCCACATGATATTTCTCCTGTTGTTTCTTATGTTTTTATTATAGTGTCTGCCCCTTAAAAGTCAATGCCAACAATTTAATATTGAATATTTCATCTATTTTAACTAAATTTAGTATATATGAAAAAAGAATTAACAGATTTTTTTAATACCGACCTGCAATTTATCAAGGGTGTGGGGCCTGTATTGGCCACCCGTTTTGAAGAATTGCTGGGTGGACGACGTGTATTGGATTTTTTATTGCATCATCCATCTTATGTGCGGGCACGCGGTGTTACAGAAAATATCCAGGATGTTGAACCCGGGGCCAGTCTGACCATACCATTGTTGATAAAGTCGCATAAAAAAGGTGGCACGTTTGGACGTGGACGCAGACGCCCAACCCAGGTTATTTGTAATGACACAGTTGGAAATTCTGTTGTTATTCAGTTCTTTAATTCCAGTTATCTAGATTACTGGTTGAAAAAACTGCCAATTGGTCAGTGGCGTATGATTTCTGGCAAATTGGAAAAGACCGGATCGCGTCCAACAATTAATCATCCGGACTTTATCGAAGAAATGCAAAACGCATCCAAGATTCCGTCTGTTCAGGCGATATACCCATCTGGCGAAGGTTTAACACAAAAGATTTTTGCAACCGTACGTGATCAAATTTTTGGTGCATTAACCGATAAAATTCAGGGTGAATCAGATGAACGTATTGTTGAATTTTTTGATGCGTTAAACCATGTTCATTTCCCGCAGTCTGATAATGATTTAATGCCAAACGCAACATATATGGCAAAGTTGGCATATTGTGAATTACTGGCACATCAATCTGCGATTGTAATCAGTCGTAAAAACAGACTGGATGTGCGTAATCGTCGTACTGTACGTCCGCAAAAGTATAGTTTGATGGAAAAGTTTTGGGCGACAATTCCATTTGAACTGACCGGGGCCCAGAAACGTACATGCGATGAAATATTTGATGATATGCACAAAGATATTCCAATGATGCGTCTGGTTCAGGGTGATGTTGGCAGTGGCAAAACAATTGTTGCGATGGCCGCATCTGTAAAAATGGCAGAATTTGGTGCCCAGACAGCATTATTGGCCCCAACAGATACACTGGCCCAGCAACATTATGCAAAATTAAAACCAATGTGTGATGAAATTGGTATTGTTTGCGAATGCCTGACTGGTCGTGACAAGGGGGCAGGTCGTCGTGAAAAATTGATATCACTGAAATCAGGCCGGACCAGGGTTGTAATTGGCACACATGCACTGTTTTCAAACGATGTTGAATACAAAGATTTGGGATTAGTTATCGTTGATGAACAGCACAGATTTGGTGTGTCACAACGTGAAGCGTTACGTCAAAAAGGAAATAATCCGGATTTATTGGCACTGTCTGCAACGCCTATTCCACGAACGTTGTCGATGACAATATACGGTGATATGGATGTGTCGATAATAAATGAAAAGCCTGCTGGGCGTAAACCGATTAAGACGTCCAAGGTTTCTGTTGCACGTATTAACGAATTGGTTGAACGCCTGCATTTGCAAATATCCGACGGTGCCAAGGTTTTTTGGGTTTGTCCACTGGTCGAAGATTCAGAAAATGAAAATACTGCCACAGCAGCCCAGGTACGTCACGAAATGTTATCTAAATTTTTCCCAAGTGCTGGATTGGTCCATGGACAAATGGATAAAAAAGAACGTGATGCAGTTATGGCGAAATTTGCCGATAATAATTCTGATATGAATTTATTGGTTGCAACCACAGTAATAGAGGTTGGAATTGACGTCCCACGTGCGTCAATTATTGTAATTGAAAATGCAGAACGGTTTGGTTTGGCGGCGTTGCATCAGTTGCGTGGTCGTGTTGGACGCGGCAATACACAATCGTATTGCTTGTTATTGTTTGGTTATAATGTCAGTGAAGATGGATTAAAGCGTTTAGATATCTTGTGCGAAACAGATGACGGTTTTGTTATTGCAGAACAGGATTTGATGATGCGTGGTGCGGGTGTTTTATTGGGAACACGACAAAGTGGTTGGACGCAATATCACTTTGTTGATTATCGTGAACACAGGGATTTGTTTAAGTTGGCATCACGTGCTGCACGTGATAATGATATGGACAGTTGGACAAATGATTTAATGTTCATCTTTAATCGTGGGGTGGTGTTGGGTGCGTAAATTATTTGTATTTTTATTGGTTGTGTTTTTTGCGATGCCTGCGTCATACGGTGTATCACAAATCAATGACACAGAAACAGAAAAGTTGCTGACAGAATTGATTTTGCCATTGGCAGACGCCGCAAACATCCCATCCAGCAGATTAAAAATACATATCATTGATGATAATGACTTTAATGCATTTGTGTCTGGTGGCGAAGATGTGTATGTTTATACAGGTCTGTTAAAACAGATAAAAAATCCATCTGCCCTGCAGGCTGTGATTGCACATGAAATGGGGCATATGTTGGGCGGACACATGACACATATAGCAGATCGTATGTCTGCAGAAATGAAACGCACAATGCTGATTCAGGCACTGGGGGTTGGTTTAATGGTGGCTGGTGGTAACCCGTCGCTGGGGGCAGGGGTGCTGGCTGGTTCATCTGGCGTGGCCCAGCAGTCAATGTTGGCATTTACACGTGACGAAGAAAGAATTGCAGACAGCATGGGATTGGATTTAATGATTTCTGCCCGACAAAATCCAAATGGGTTTATTGCTGTGTTTCAACAAATGCAAGATTTAACTGGTGTAATGGAATCCAAGATAAATCCAAATCGTATTAATCACCCATTGACCACTGAACGATTAAATAATATGAAATCTCAGATTGCACAGCAGAAACTGACGTACGATTTATCGAATAATGTTGCAACAAAAAAATCAGAAGAATATGAACGCGTGCGTGCAAAACTGATTGGGTACTTGGATTCCGCAAAGTACGTTCTGGAAAAATATCCATATTCTGACAAGTCTGATGCGGCATTGTATGCACGTGCGATTGCAAACATGCGTGCCGGCAATCTGGATGGTGCAAAAATGGGAACCCAGACGTTAATTTCCAGAAATCCGGATAATCCATACTATTACGAATTATTGGGGGATATTGAATATCAATTTGGGCATTATGACGACAGCGTTCGTGCCTATGAACATGCGTTAAAATTGGATAAAAATGCACCGCAAATTCAAACTGCATTGGCATTGGTTTTAACAGAACGCAGAAAGCCAAATGATACACAACGTGCAATTGAATTGTGTAAAACATCTTTGCTGTCTGAACCAACAGCGTTTACGTATTGGGTTTTGGCACGTGCATACGGTGATGATGATATGGGGCGTAATGCGTGGGCGATGGCAGAATATTATAATATTATTGGCAAAAAATCAGACGCCAAGAAATATGCAACGGCTGCACAAAAACACCTGAAAAAAACCGACCCTGAATATATCAAGGCCAGCGAATTAATCTCTCTCGATTGATGGCGTACTATTTTTTTAAGTTGTGTAACGTTCCTGATTGATTCAACGTGACCTGTGTATAATGTCATTGACAGACAATATAAATCTAAATAAGATTTGAAGTATGAAGAAGTTATTGTTTGTTTTTTGTGTGTTTACTGCGTTATCACACGTCGCCTTTGCAAAATCTGATTATATTACAATGATGCAAAGTTGTGATACAGAATACGAAAATGCCAGCAAACGTGCCAATACGACCATAGAAATTGTACAAGTAATAGATACACATACGGAATGCTATAAGGCAATTGTTTCAGAAATAATAACATCAAAGTATAAACAAAACCATGAAAGCATGTGGAATAATTTTATTCAATATATAGACAGTGCTGCAGATGCGACATCATATATTCAGCGCCCAGATTCTTGTTATCCACAGTGCGGTTCAATCATTGGGATAAATGCGGCGGTATCAAAATTTGATGCCACCAAACAATATCTGGAACAATTGATATCGGCAATTCAATAGCTACTAATCCCGCCGAAAATAAAATTTACATCCATCCAAATAAACATATATAGAATATGGATTGGGTGCATAAAATTTTTCTGTTGTGTCTGTGTCTTTTTTTACCAAAATTTCTTGTGCGTTTTCATCAACATCAAAATAGCCGATGTTAATATTTGTATTATTGATTACAATTGTGGTATCTTCATAATAACTTTGTGCCATCCCATCGCAATCTGCGGTTATATATCCGGCATATTCAAATCGGTCAAAAGACCATTTGCCACAGAACTCACAAGATTTGCTGTCTGCGGGAACACAGCCAATCAAAAATACACAAAATAAGACAAGTCTTTTCATACAATGCATTATGACAAATCAGATAATAAAAAATCAATATATATTGCCTTAGTCCGATTTTATCATTTGACGACAATTTATATATGTTTTACTATCATAACGATGAAAAGATGTGCGTTCTTGATTTTATCATTTGCCCTACTGTTTTTCCCATCTTTGGGAAAGGCGGATTTATGTGCGTACCTTGATAAAAGCACATTTAACAAAGCCTATGATATATTATCAAAGACGACCGACTACATTGAATACTGTCCCTTGTGTGATGACGCAACAGCCAAAAGGTACACTATTCAGCAATTAACGTTTATGCAACCAGACGATAACACTTATGAAATTTACATAAACAATACTCCTGTTGATATTGCTTATATATACATAGATGAAAAAAATCTTGGGGTGGAGGCAGATTGTGTTGAGATATATAACATTCCAGACATTATAGATATTTTGAATGTGCCACCACCCATCAATCGTTAATATGCCTTTGTTCGCTTGGTCCAACCATTTTTGGACGTTGTCCAGTTTGCCATACCTCTTAGATTGTTCATTCGTTGTTCGATTAAAATTTGCATAAAATCGTCAATTTTATTGCTCGGAATACTATTCAGCGCTGATATTGTTTTAGAGCCAATAATACCATCAACGATCAAGTTTATATTACTGTACTCATTCAATGCACGCTGAACGACCCTTCCGGCATCACCCATTACATTCATATCGAAAACCGCATCACGTATTCTGTCATTTTTTATTCTCGGAATTTTTGTGTTGTTCCAGTATTCGTTTTTATATATTTCTTTGGCCTGTGCGGCGGTTAAATATTTTACATCAGTTGGAAATTTTTTCTCTGGATGCTTGTTGGCATATCTGTCCAGTGTACTTTGTTTTATACCCATATTTGTTGGTTCATCATCAACTTGATCTTTGCCGTCTGTATAGTCCCCTTCGGGTTCTTGTAATTTATTGTATGCTTGTTCAAAATTCATATCAATTCCTGAGTTTGTATCAATATTTTCCATATCGTTTTTCTCTTTTTGTTTCTTTTCCAGTTCTTGGTTTATTTTTACTTCTGTCCAGATGTAAAAGCATTCATTTGCCCTGTCATATCAATACAGGCAGCCGAACCAGGTTCTGCACCTCCATGAATTTGAAAAATCATCACGCCCATATATAGATTATACGGCAAAATTTATAGATGCGACAACAGCGGACAAGAATATATAACTTATAAACGCAACAATAAAAGTTAGCAACAAAACGCAAACCCATTTCCACTTATATACTCTCCATGACAAGCACATAAAAAACACACCAAGCAAAAAACTTATGTACATAAACGCAACATCAATAGAATGTAAGCATTGATATTCACATAGACCATAAAACAAAGTGTCCCACTTTGAAGAAGATAGCATATTTGAATCAAAATAGAATACAAACATAGTGACAAAAGAAACAAATCCACATGTTGCTAATATTTTTGTGTTATTCATAGCAGGACGCTTTTATATATCTAATACTCCACCTTTATAATTAAATCATTACCCAAAACTTCAAATAAGGCAACAAAATTATCAATATTTGATGTTAAATCGATACAGCCTGCCGAACCCGAAACCCAACCTCCGTGAATTGAAAAATCATCACGCCCATATGTGTTGGTTTCTTTTGATGGCTCCAGCCATACACGAGAGCTGCCCCAGGAATATTCAGACCCTGGCCATTTGCCACCCAAATCTTCACTCAGCAGTCGCGACCAACCAACAACCCAATCTATGGGCGACATGCGTTGCAACTCACTCTGTCTTGCAACATATGTGCCTTCGGGAATCGTGCCTTTATCTTTTATATGTTGATACTCTGGACTTTGATAGCCTTTGGCACCTGACACCGCATCCCAAGATATAATTGG
>JAZRGB010000063.1:0-9750 GCA_045643965.1 Candidatus Enterousia sp.
TGGCAGCATGCGGATTTGGGGTTGAAATAGTCGCACTGTTCGTAGCGGCAGCACTGGGGGAAAACATAACAAGTTTATTCGAAAGAAAGGAAAAGAAATGAAACGCAAACCACCAAGGGGAATAAGAAACAACAATCCAGGGAACATAAGATACACCGGCACACAATGGGCCGGTTTATCTTTGCCACCATCAGATGGCGAATTCTGCATATTTACAGAACCAAAATGGGGCATTCGTGCGCTGGCCAGGGTCTTGAAAGTATATCAAACCAAATACGGCATCTGCACAGTATCAGGCATAATCAGACGGTGGGCTCCATCATTTGAGAATGACACCGCAGCGTACGTTAAAAGCGTGTGCCACCAAACCGGCTTTGGGTCCGGATCGGAACTAAACCTGTTTGACAACGACACAATGTTGGCCCTGGTAAAGGCCATTATTCAGCACGAAAACGGCCAGATGCCATACACCAAAGAACAACTGTTAGAGGGCATACGATGCGCATAAAAGAATACTGGAACAAATATAAAGCATACATAGTTGCCGGTGCGGTTGCGCTGGCTTATTTAATCGGCATAAAGAAAGGAAAGACCAATGAAAAAGCACGCCAGACTAAGACGGTTTTACAGAACGTACAAAGGGCTAATAAAGCTAGGGATTCTGTTGCTAATAATCCTGATGTTGTGCAACGGTTGCACAAAAAATATAACAGGCGGTGATTACTGCCTGTTATATCGTCCGATATATGCGGACTACACCAACGACACAGCTGAAACCATAGAACAAATCGATGCAAACAACATCGTCTATGATCGCCTGTGCGACTAGTCACCATACAAATCCCAAAGATACTCGAATCTCTTGGAATAATCGGGACCAAAGACATCCAGAAAGATACAGTTTTCGCTGTTAGAATTAGCGGCATTTTTGGTCCAATTATACGAACCGGTAACAATGCGATTGCCGTCAAATACAGCAAACTTATTGTGTTCTATTTTATGCTTTCGACTTTTACGAACAGGAATGCCAGCATCAGCCAATTCATCAATTTGCGAATATTTATTTCCAGTCATACCACGATCTGCAACAATGCGAATATCAGCACCACGTTTGCTTGCGCCAATTAGTGCATTTGAAATCCTGGGACTGGTTAAAGAATATATGGCGATATCTATATCCTGGGCTTTTGTAATTTCTTCTATGATACGATTTTCACATTGAACACCTGGTGCGAAATAGGCTTCGCCCCCAGTAACAACATGTCGCACCGGTTCACGTCTGCCCATCCAGAATCCTAGCAGAACCAATGCCGGCAATACCAATAGAATGATCCTATCCTTCATGTAATCCCCAAAGTAAAAGACCACTCAAAAAGAGTGGTCGGGAGTTCATAGGTTCAAGAACAGAACTCTGTTGCCTTTGGGACAAGCCCTGTTGTATAGCAACAGCATCCCGACCAAGGTCGGGACATTATCAGTTAAGGTTCTTGGGCTATGACACCCGTTCACACTTATAATGCCTCTGTGCAAATAAATGCACAAAAATAGTGTACAACAATTTCAGAAAAAAGCAACAATATACTTTTTTGATGAAAAAATCAAAAATGTAAAAAAATCGGTGTAAAATGGGGGCTGTGTAGCGGCTGTGTAAAACACAGTCCAGCTTAAACCCCATTTGAAGCCTATATTCGTCAAAAACAGTGCCAATTTTAATATCAGAAAAATCCCAGATTTACAGGGTGTTCGGAACTAAATCAAGTTATAGGAAGATTGAGTCGTTTGTGTTAACAGTCCGTTGTTCTACCGACTGAACTATGCCCGAATAGCAAGCCAAATAATATATTAAAAACTAAAACTAGTCAAGTGTTTTTTTATGCTTGCTATTTATTTGTACTAATATATAATATGTCAACAAATAAAGGTGAGTTATGTCAAGTATAGAAGATTATATGACTGCGGAAGACTGGGCCAAAATTGTTGAAAAAACAATGTCGGAAAGGACAGATGATTTGATGGTTCAGGCAAATATAGCACCACAACGTCGCGAATATTTCAGTGGCGGTTCTTCGTCGTACGGTTTTGGTATGATGGTGCGGCTGAAAGAACCACCACGTGTTACTTTTAAAGTGGAAATTTATCCAAATGAGATAGAAGAACCGCACTTTAAGGTTGTTTATCAAAATACATCATGTCGTTTCAAAATTATCGATTGTTCACCGATGAAGGCCGAAGAAGAACGCGGTATCCCATCGCAAATAAATAAAATTATGAAGCACATTAAAACTGCTTGGTCTGAAAACTATGATGACTTGGTAAAGGTTTGGCAAAAAACACGCCCAAGTGACAGAGTTTTGATGCATCAAAACATAAAATAATACAGTGTAGGTATGTTTTCTTAAACGATAACAAGTATTGACTTTTATGTGCCAATCGGCAATAATCCTGTCAGGAATTTAGGCAAATACAAAGAAGTAAAATATGAGTAAAAAACCAAAAGAAAAACTGTCCAAAGAACTGAAAAGCAAAATTTTGCATAACATGTTTGTGACAAACTATAAACGCATGTGGCCGTTTATTAAGCCATATTGGTTCCGTGGATTGTTGTCTTTATTATTGGCGATGCCGATTGGTGCAATGGATGCTGTGATTGCAATGTCATTAAAGCCTTATATGGACTTGGTTATGGTGGAAAAGTCTGTTCAGACAGCGTGGTATATCCCATTGTTAATTATCGTGTTTACTGTGGTTCAGGGCGTTTTGACATATTTAGCAAATTATTTAAATACTTGGTCTGGGGCCAAGATTACAAATGGTTTGAAGTTGTCTTTGTACAAGAAGATGTTGTTCTTTGAAACAGAATTTTTTAACAAAAAGAATTCTGGTGACGTGATATTTATGTTCAACAATAACGCAGATATGGCATGTGCAGGATTGCTGACAAATTTAAAGAATTTGGTTCAAAAATTATTTACTGCGATTTCTTTGATTTTTGTATTGTTCTATAATTCTTGGCAGTTGGCATTGATTTGTGTAACTGTTTTGGTTGGGGCATTGTTGCCTATGACAACGCTGAAAAAGAAAGTTAATTCGGTGTTTAGCAAATCTATTATCGCGGATTCTGCGTTATTGACTGCATACAATGAATCGTATGCGGGAAACAAGACGATTTCTGCATATAATTTGGAACAATATCAAGAAGAAAAATTCAGCGGTGTTTTAGATTCTGTATTTAAATTGAAAATAAAGCTGGTACAAAAAACCAGATGGGTTACACCAGTGATGCATATTGTATTGTCTTTTGGTATTGGTCTGGCGATATGGTTTGGATCTTATTTGATTTTAAATGGCACAATCACCAGTGGTAGTTTTGTTTCTTTCTTGGCTGCTTTGATTATGTTATATACACCAATGAAAAGTATGGGTTCAACATATAATTCTGTATTAATGTCTTTCTTGGCGATTGAACGTGTATTTGATGTTTTGGATTCTGTACCTGCGATTAAAGATAAGCCAAATCCAATTCAGATGCCTGCAGTACATAAGAATATTGAATTTAAAAACGTATCGTTTGAATATCTGAAAGATGTGCCAGTTTTGAAAAATGTTAATCTGACAGTAAACCAAGGCGATGTTATCGCGTTAGTTGGAAATTCTGGTGGCGGTAAATCTACGTTGGTCAGTTTGTTACCTCGTTTCTATGATGTGACATCTGGTCAGATTTGTGTGGATGGAACAGATATTCGTGACTTTTCATTGCATTCATTGCGTCAGAATATTGCAGTTGTGTTCCAAGATAACTTCTTGTTTGCGGGCTCAATTCGTGAAAACATCTTGTTGGGCGATCAAAACGCAACCGAAGCACAAATTAACAAAGCGATTAAAATGGCGTGCTTGGATGACTTTATCAAGGGGCTGGATAACGGTTTGGATACTCAGATTGGTGAACGTGGTATCTTGTTGTCTGGTGGTCAAAAACAACGTATTGCGATTGCACGTGCGTTCTTGAAAAATGCACCAATATTGATTTTGGACGAAGCGACATCTGCATTGGATAATAAGTCCGAAGCGGTTGTACAAAAGGCAATTGAAAATCTGATGCGTGACAAGACTGTGTTTGTTATCGCACACAGATTATCGACAATTCGCAACGCGTCCAAGATTGTGGTTATAAATCATGGTGAAATTGTTGAAAGTGGTACACATGATGAACTGTTGAAACAAGAATGCGGTGCATATAAAATGCTGTATGATATGCAGTTCAAGGGTTCCGAAGAATAAAACATACTGCCCAAAACAATGGGCAGTTTTTTTACTTATTGCGATATGCTTTTGAAAGTGTTATATTTCGTAATGTCCAATACATAATAACAAAAAGGATTTTTATATGTTATTAAAAGGTAAAAAGATTTTAATTACAGGTGTTGCAAATGATTGGTCTATGGCATGGGCAATTGCAAAACGTGTAGCAGAGCAGGGGGCACAAGTCGCAATGCCGTATGCGATGCCTGCATTAGAAAAGCGTGTGCGTCCATTGGCAGAATCAATCGGTGCTAAATTCGTCCAAGAATGTAATGTGCAAAATGACGAACAGTTGGATGCGTTGTTTACTGCAATCGAACAAGAATGGGGGCATTTGGACGGTGTATTACACGCAATTGCGTTTTCTGACAAGAACGAATTAACGGGTCGTTATGCGGACACAACACGTGAAAATTTCAAGAACACAATGGATATATCTGTATATTCTTTGGTTGATTTGACCAGACGTGCGTCCAAGTTAATGACAAATGGTGGCAGTATTGTGACGCTAACATATTATGGTGGGGAAAAGTCTGTGCCAAATTATAACGTTATGGGTGTTGCAAAATCCGCACTGGACAGCAGTGTTCGCTATCTGGCATCTGACCTGGGGCGTGACAATATTCGCGTAAATGCGATAAGTGCTGGGCCAATTATGACATTGGCGTCCAGTGGTGTTGGCGGCTTCAAAGCAATGTTGCGTTTAAATGCAGAAACAACGCCATTACGTCGCAATATGACATTAGATGATGTCAGTGGTGCTGCACTGTATCTGTTTAGTGACATGTCCAGTGGTGTCACCGGTGAAATTCATCATGTTGATTGTGGGTATTCTACAACAGGCATGATGCCAAATGACATGAAAGACATTTTATTAAAAGGTTTGGAAGAAAAATAACTAACAATAAAACCTGCCGTTGTCGTGCAGGTTTTTTAATAAGAAATGATAAAATACATTGATGCACATTGTCATTTATCACAACCGCCAGCAGAATTGACTGTTGGTGCGTTTTATAATGCTGCACGTCAGTCTGATTGGAATCAGATTGTTTGTGTTACAGACGACAGAAATAATACGTATGGTGCGATTGGTGTTCATCCATGGTATATATCTGAAATAACGGACGATTGGGAATTGCAATTACAAGACTTATTGCATAAAAATCCAGAATTATTTATTGGTGAAATCGGTCTGGACCGGCATAAACCAGACATGGAAACACAGACCCAGGTTTTTTGTAATCAGTTATTGTTGGCACATGAATTACATCGTGGTATTTGTCTGCATTGTGTTGGTACATGGGATAAAGTTTTAAATATATTTAAAGTGTTCCAGAACAAATTGCCGCATGTTATTTTGTCGCATTGTTATTCTGGACCGGCCCAAGATATAAAAAGACTGGGCGATAAATATAATATGTACTTTTCGTATGGGCCACGAAACTTGCAGGATATGACACGTTTGCATGCGACACCATTGGACAGGATTGTTGCGGAAACAGACGGTTATAATCCAAATGATATTATATCTGTTGTAAATCGCATAAGTGTTGCATTGGATATTGCACCTGAAAAAATGGCTGATATAATATATCAGAACACAATGCGGATGTTAAAGAAATGACACGATTAAACAGAACCAGACTTTTATTTGGTGACACAGGAATTTCTAAATTAAAAAATGCAACAGTGATGGTTGTTGGTTGCGGTGCGGTCGGTTCTTTTGCAATAGAAGCATTGGCCCGTTCTGGTGTTGGTCATTTGATTGTTGTTGATTTTGACAGTGTTGAAGAAACAAATATAAATCGTCAGTTATTTGCATTGGACAGCACTGTTGGGCAAAAAAAGGTACACGTTGCCGCACATCGTATTCATGATATAAACCCTGAAATTACTGTTGAAGCATTGGATTTATTCTTTGATGAAAACACAGAAATTACAGTTACACCTGATTATATAATTGATGCGATTGATACCGTAGAATCCAAGGTCGCATTGTACAAGTGGGCCGCTGCACATAATATACCAATTGTTTCCAGTATGGGTGCTGCGTCCAAGACTGATATTTCACAGATAAAGATTGCACCATTATCACGCACGACTGTTTGTCCATTGGCGTCACGTGTTCGTCGTATGGTTCGCACGATGGATTTGCCAGATATAGTGGTTGTGTATTCGACACAAACACCGGCACCTGTGACTGGTCATGCCAAGAATCTGGGGTCTGTGATAACGGTTACAGGCACATTTGGATTAATGCTGGCGAATTATGTAATTAGGAATTTAGTCCAAGACATTTAATCTTGAATTTATCCAGATTGGGTGTAGAATTACAAGTACAAGAAGAATAGGGGGGGATATTTATGAAATTGACCACAAAATTAAAATCAATGTCTGGATTATGGGTGTCGGTGCTGGCGATTGGCGTTGCACTGGGTGGTTTTTTTATTGGTGACGGTATTTATCGTGCTATGTCTGGTCGCACTGTCACGGTCAAGGGATTGGCCGAACGCGATGTTGTCGCAGACACTGCCGTTTGGAACATAAAAATCAACGGTGTTGGTGGCGATTTAACTGTATTACAGCAAGAAATAGATAACGATATATCAGAAATACACACATTTTTAACAGACGCTGGATTTGCACCATCTGACATACAAAACCTGCGTGTTCAGGTTCGTGACAAATATGCTGGCTATTCTGATGCAGAATTAAAGAATCAACAGAACGACGGCCGTTATGTTATTGAAACAGGTGTAATGGTCCGTTCGCATAATGTTGAATTGGTGGACAGTATATCTCGTCGCATGGGTGAATTGGTACGTCGTGGCATTACCATTACCGAAGATTATTCAGGCCCAATTTATATCTTTAATGGTTTGAATGATATAAAAATATCTATGATTGAACAGGCGACCAAGAACGCCACAGCCGCGGGTCAGCAATTTGCCAAGGATGCGGATGCGAAACTGGGCAAGATAAAAAGTGCGAACCAGGGTGTATTCAGCATTGAATCCCGTGATCCGACAGACAGTTGGTCATCCAATGAACGTCAGGCGATAAACAAGAAAGTGCGTGTTGTTGCAACAATAACGTTTTATCTGAAATAAAAAATCCCCAAATTGGGGATTTTTTTTATGAACTGTTGCCCTTGAAATATATTTTCCCCGTATAAATTTTTTCTAACAAAACACCTTCTGTATTATTTATAGTATCTTTCAATATTAATTTAGGGTTCAGATAGCAATCGGCAATTTCAACCGCTGGCGTTCCATTAAAATCTGTCTTTTCATAAATAAATGCTGTTGGACAAGATGTTTCTGTATTATCCCCTGTGCAATATTTATTATCGGAACATGGGGTCCATCTGGAATACAGGCTGTCACTGCCATTAATTTGCCATTTTTTTCCGGATATAGCTTTCATGTCCGCATCATAATACTGTGTTCCGCCGGTTGAATTTGATGTGTCATAGTATCCTGCGAATATATAGCCGGCTCTTCCTGGTTTAGTTTTTCCGTTCAGAGTGGGCAACAATGCATCATACGTTGCAGGAAATGTAAAATCTGGATTTTGATTGTCGTAATGATCGTTATGGAAAGATATTGTAAAACTTTTTGCAGAACAATTAGCTGTATATGAAGCGGTTGCAACCGTTCCTTCGACGTTAAATTCGGTTGCGTCACCAGTGTTGCCAGTTTTGTTATATCCGCTGGAGCAAGTTACTTTATATTGACATTTGTTATTAGTTGTACCTGTGACTGTACATGTGCTAACACCCGTCCCATTGGTACATGTACATGCAGCAAATTTTGCATATAATGTTATATTCCTTGCTTCTGTTTTATACAAATTGTTTATTGTGTTACCATTTTCTCGTACATATTGTGTTCCGCTACCATCTGTGCCAGTAAAGTATCCTTGATATACATATTTTGATTTTTCTGGTATAACGATTTTGTCGCCTGCTGATCCATTTAAACATGTCGATGATGATATTGTGCTTGAATTATAATAAAAGCATGGACTCTGTGTTTCATACTGATACCAATATTCAGATGTTCCACCTGTCCCCCCCTGTTTGTCCAATGTGACTTTGTATGTATTTGGTGTCCATTTTGCATATAATGTTGCCGTACCATTATTAGTGGATGTCAGATTCTTTACGCTGGCCTTGTCAGCATAACTTGTGCCGCTGCCATCTGCTTTTGTATTCCAACCAGCAAATGTCCAACCCGTCAAACTATAACCATTTGCTGTCAGTGCCTTTGACGTATCGTATATATGACTACTGCTTGCTGTACTGCCATTGACTGTACCCGTGGACGATAATGGTCTGTTGCTGGCGTACGTTACTGTATATGTGTTTGCAGTCCATTGTGCATACAAATTAAATTGTTGATTGTCCGCAGTTGGTGTTATCAGGTTTTGTACAGATTGTTTGTTTGCATAAGACGTACCTGTACCATCTGCTTTTGTATTCCAGCCAGTAAACGTCCACCCTTGAAGTGCATATTGGTTGTCTGATAAGGCAACAGCAGCATTCCCATATGTCAGTGTTTGGCTGTACATATCGTTGGCTGGTGTTGCGGTCGCACTGGCCCCAGATGGTTTGTTTTTGCGGAACATAACTAAATATTTATATCCATAGCATTCGGTAACTAGTTCTCCTTCGGAACTGTTTCCGTTACGGTACCCGTCATAACATTTTAGCAGAGTGGTCGTTGTATGACATTCCGGATATTCTCCCATATTGCCGAAAATGGTTGTGTAGTTCTTTGTTGTTTCTGGGTAGTATCCATGACGTTCTGGGACTTCTTCCTGTGGGCATATAACATAACAGTTTGATTTACTAGTTGCACCCGCTGCAGAATTGACGGTACGTGTAGAATCTGTTGGACATGGTTCATGCCCCCATGTATTAGTATCTGTTCCGTATGACATTGTTACCCCAGGACAATATCCGCCGGCTGTGCATGTTATATTTGTGTTATCTGATTTGCGGTATTGTTTCCCGGCAGGAATCGTTCTGAAACAATCACTTTCCGATTGTGCAGATGCGTTGCTGTTTATCCACGGCGATGGACATGCTGTTGCTGCTGTACTGCCGCGGGTGCAATAAGAATTATTGGGACACGGATACTTTGTTTTTACATCTGGACAATAGTTTCCTGCGGGACATGCTGTTTGTGATGTACTGCCAGATGGACAATAAGCCCCAGTTACAGTGCAATCTTTACATGCAGATGAAGATGTTTGGGCGGTGGAATTGCTATACTTCCCCGCAGGGCAGTTTGTACATGCAGATAAAGCGGTTGATTTTGTGTTCGGGTTGTATGTTCCTGCGGGGCATGCTGTTGGTTCGCCAGAACCTGCAGGACAATAATGTCCAGCTGTACAATCTTCTGGGGATTGTGTATTTTGTTCTTTTGCAGGACAATATGAGCCCGC
>JAZRGB010000064.1:0-20682 GCA_045643965.1 Candidatus Enterousia sp.
GCATTTGCTTTGACTGTCAATGTTTTGATTTCATCAACCCATTTCATCAATGTACCAAAGTTACCTGTCAATTCAACAGATACAGTTGGGATTTGACCTGCGATGATTTGACCTTTTGCACCGTCAATAGATACCCAATCACCTTCGTGGATAACTGTACCATCTGTTGTTTTCAGTGTTTTTGCTTCGTAATCGATTTTGATGTCTGGTGAACCAGATACGCATGGTGTTCCCATACCACGTGCAACCACGGCTGCGTGTGATGTCATACCACCACGTGCAGTGATAACACCTTGGGCTGCGTTCATACCGGCGATATCTTCTGGTGATGTTTCGATACGAATCAGCATAACTTTTTTACCCTGTGCTGCCCATTTTTCTGCGTCTTCTGCATTAAATACAGCCTGACCAACAGCGGCACCTGGGGATGCTGGCAAACCAGTTGCGATAATTTTCTTTTCTGCTTTTGGATCCAACATTGGGTGCAACAAGTGGTCTAATTGTTCTGCACCAACACGCAAGATTGCTTCTTCTTTTGTCAGCAAGCCTTCTTCAACCATTTCAACGGCCATGCGAACAGCAGCGGCTGCAGTACGTTTACCGTTACGGCATTGCAACATCCACAATTTGCCATGTTCGATTGTGAATTCCATATCTTGCATATCTTTGTAATGTTTTTCCAATTTTTCACGAACATCACACAGTTCTGCATATACTGCTGGCATAACTTCTTCCAGTGATAAACGACCAGAATCATCTTTGCTCATTGGTTGTGGTGTACGAATACCAGCCACAACGTCTTCACCCTGGGCATTAATCAGATATTCGCCATAGTATTTATTTTCACCTGTTGCTGGGTCACGGCTGAAACATACGCCAGTTGCGGAATCATCACCAGAATTACCGAATACCATTGCTTGAACGTTAACAGCGGTACCCCAATCTGCTGGAATATTGTTCAGTTTGCGATATGTGATTGCCTTTTTGCTCATCCAAGAACCGAATACGGCACCAATACCCATTTCCAATTGTTTCCAAGGATCTTGTGGGAAAACTTTACCAATTTTAACGCCGATTTCTTTGAACTTTTCAACCAAGTCTTTCAAATCATCAGCTGTTAATTCTGTATCCAGTTTATAACCTTTTTCTTCCTTCATGCGTTCCAGTGTGTGTTCGAACAGGTCAATGTCTGCACCCATAACAACTTCACTGAACATCATGATAAAGCGACGATAAGAATCATACGCAAAACGTTCATTGCCAGAAATTTTTGCCAATGCTTTTACTGTGTCATCGTTTAAACCCAGGTTCAAAACAGTGTCCATCATACCAGGCATTGATACGCGTGCACCAGAACGAACAGATACCAACAATGGATTTTCCAAGTCTGCAAATTTCTTGCCCATGATTGATTCAACATGTGCGATACCGTTGCGTACTTGATCCATTAAATCCGCTGGATATGTTTGATTGTTTGCATAGTAATATACACAAACGTCAGTTGTAACTGTAAAACCTGCAGGAACAGGCAGTCCAACCAAGTTCATTTCGGCCAAATTTGCACCTTTGCCACCCAGCAGATTTTTCATATCTGCCTGACCTTCGGCCTGACCATTACCGAAAGTATATACCCATTTATTACTCATGGTTTCTCCTTGCGTTTAATTAAAAAATGCGAAAAGATTGTGGGGCAGATATCGCATAAAAGCAAGAAAAAAATCCACAAAATTGTGGATTTTTTTATCTTTTTACATACTGCACGCACATGCGATTGAAAATAACTTTGAAATATCACTGTCTGAACGTGAATTTATAATCACAGGTGCTGTTGCACCAACGATAATACCGCCAAAAATCCAATCGCCAAATTGTACCATCGCTTTGATGGTGTTATTGCCGGCTTCGATATTATCAAATAATAAAATATCTGCGTTTCCTTGGATTGGTCCATTGTATTGTTTTATTCTTGCGGCATCCTGTGACACAGCAATATCAAATGATATCGGACCACTGATAATACAGTCTGATATTTCACCGTTTTCGTTCATTTTTTGTAATGCATCTGCATCAACTGTTGATTGTATTGCAGGGTTTAATGTTTCAACTGCACACAGTGGTGCAACCAGTGGCTGTTTTGTCCCCATGTGACGTGCAACAGATACGGCATTTTTTACCAGTTGAATTTTTTTATCTAAATCTGGGTATGGTACCATTGCAATATCGGTCAGAAATAACGTGCGTTGTAATTTTGGTGAATACAAAACAGAAACATGCGATAAAATTCCATCGCCCCTGATACCAGTATCGCGATTTAATACTGCACGTAAAATGTCTGCGGTATGAATTAATCCCTTCATTAAAATATCAGCACGCCCAGAACGTATCAATTCAACGGATTTTTTTGCTGCGTCAAATTCATCGTCACAATGTATTATTTCGAATTCAGATATATCGATATTATTTTGTTGTGCAACAGATTTTATTTCATTTTCATCACCACATAAAATTGCATTAACAAATCCCATTTTATGTGCAGTCGTCAATGATGATAAAACGTTTGCATCAGTTGCATTTGCAACAGAAACAGTACGCATTTTCATTGGACGCAAAGATTGCAATATTTTTTCAAAATCAGAATTCATTTTTTTTGTCCGCTTAAAAGGTTATACGCATGCCAGCTGATATAAATGGTGTTTCAGATGTTGCACCACCAGAAATCCATCCATCAACATTTTCGCTGTATTTATATCTGAATGATGCAACGATTGTATGGTCTATGAAATCATCAACATCATTTTGCCAAACGCCTGTATCAGACAACATATATGTCAATGATACACTGTATTTCAAGACGTCGTAACTGACCCCTGTGCCAACAACAAATCCATCAGAAATTTCGCCAATTGGATTTTGGTCGTATATAACACGTCCTGTTAAGCCAACCAACCAACTGTTGTATTGTAAATTCATTCCCAGTGACATTTGTGCACGCCAATCAGCAGTAACACCAGGTGTATAAACTTCGTTATCAAAATTATTTGGTTTGTTCATAAAAGACGTGCCAACAGAATACGCAGTTTTTAATTTGCCCGATGATTTACGTATTTTTAAACCTGTATCAATCGCCCAGTCATAGTCATCTGTTATTCCAGATACAGACACGCCATATTGTACGCCATTGTTTGAATTAGATGCCAAATTTATACGTAATGAATTGCTGCGTCCAGATGTAAGAACTGTATCTGCAATTACTGGACCTGCTGGGTGTATTTTTTCGTTGTACAACGGTCTGTCATTAATTCGCAGACCACCAACATCTGGCAGCCCCAGTCCCAGTTTGCGTGCGATTGAATCAGTAAAACCAAATTCAATTCTGCCGATTGATTTTAATTGTACGAAACCAAATGCTTCGCGGGAAAAATATCCTTTGTTTAATGTTGCCTGATCTAATGCATAAACCAAACCAAGGCCGGTATTTTCAAAAGAAGAATTTGTTATTTGTCCGCGTACACGCCAATCACCAATAAATACAGGGATTTCAATGTCTGGGTTTATCATGCCACCTGTTGCGTATCCTGTTAATTTCAAGGAATTGTTTCCCAGTTCATATTCTAATGCGTTTGCACCGTATGATACAAGTGTGCCCAGCATCACGACAGCGGCAATTTTATAAAATTGTGACATATTATTTATTACCTTCACTTTCTTTTAGAATTGCATCACGCAGTTTATTGTATGCACGTTCTTCGATTTGTCGTACGCGTTCGCGTGATATACCATATTTTTGTGATAGCGATTCCAGTGTTGCAACAGGTTGACGTAATTTGCGTGCAACCAAAATTTCGCGGTCACGTTCAGGCATTTTTGCCAGGTGTTTTTTTAGTAATTCATAACCACGACGTCTAAATTCGATTTGTTCCAAGGTGTCTTCGATTGTATCGCGACCATCTGTCATATTTGATAAAATATCTGTTCCGCCATCTTCTGAATTTATTGGTGCGTTCAAAGATAGATCGCGGGCCCCAACACGCGTTGCCATACGTGCAACATCTTTTTCAGGGACTTCCAGATATTCAGCAATTTGTTTTGTTTGTTCGTCTGTCAAATTGTTGTCCATAATGCCCAATGCACGTTTTGCACGTGACAGATTAAAGAAGACGCGTTTTTGGTTTGCAGATGTTCCAATCTTTACAATAGACCAGTTGTTTAAAATAGTTTCGTAAATTTCAGCCTTGATCCAGAACATTGCATATGTTGAAAAACGAAAACCTTTTTCTGGGTCAAATTTGTGTAATGCCTGCATCAGTCCCATATTGCCACTGGCAATCAAATCGCCCACTGGAATACCATAATTTTTATAATCGTACGCCACAGATACAACCAGTCGCAGATGGCTGGCCACCAATTTTTCTGCAGCGATTTGATCTTGGGTTTGTGACCATTGTGTGGCGTATTCGTATTCTTGTTCTGCAGTCAGTACAGGAATTTTTTGCACCATTTGTATGTATTGTGCCAATCCAGATTCATCACTGACCCCACGTGCGGCCACAATGCTGCTGTTTTTTGAAACTGGTAAAGTGCTCTTGATTTCCTTCTTCATAACTTTTATAGTATACCATAAATTAATAATTATCAAGCCACAGGAGAAATTTATTATGGCAACTATGTTGGAAAGAAACAAGAAGGTAAAAGCCCCAAAGAAAACATATTCAGAACATGCCCAAGATGCACTGTATCGTGAAGTTTGGGAAGAAGTAAATAACGAAAAAACATTACAGTTTGTAAAAAAATATTCTAAACATATTATGGTGGCTGTATTTGTTGTCTTGATTGTTGCTACGGGTATTCAGATTGGTGTGCGTACGCATCATGCAAATCAAATTGCAACTGCTGTGGCGTATGAAACAGCAATCAGTAATGTTGATGCAAATGCGTTGGCATCATTGGCAAAGAATACATCTGGTGCAATGGGTGACTTGGCGTTATTCCAGGCATATATGTTGGACAAAGATGTTGCAAAATTGGAAATGTTGGCGTCTGATGGCGACACACCTGATTTTCGTGATTTGGCAAAATTGCATATCGTCGGAAATCGTGGAAACGACATGACAGCGGCCCAGGTTGAAAAGTATTTGTCTTCTTTGAATACAAAAAAATCACCATTTTATTACACTGCGGCTTTAACTGTTGCACAAAAATATTTGGCCGAAGGCGATGTTGAACACGCAAACAAATGGTTGGATAAAATTATAAATGATGCAGACGCACCATCTGTAATTTCTGGAACTGCACAAAGTTTACGTTAATCCCAAAGGTATGATTAATATGCGTAAAACCACTGCATTTATTTGTTGTATGTTGGCACTGTGTGCATGTGATAAACATGATCCGATTTTGCCAGGTGTAAGAACTGCGATTTTTAGTGGCAACCAAATAAAGGTTTTAAACCAAGATATAAAAAATCTGCCAGATGCCCCAGTGGTTATTGATAACACAGATTGTAAATATTCCCAAGATTCATCAAATATAATCTGGGATGGTGAACGTCGCGTGTTCAGTGGATTTGCAACAAATAATTCTGTGACCAGTAATCAACGTCCGATTTGTGAAGGTAAATATTTGTATGCCGGTTTGACAACTGGTGAAGTTGTGAAATTAAACCCAAAAACGCGTCAAATTATTTGGATTGCCGATGTGTACAGTCGCAGTAATTTAACAGGTGGTGCATCAATGGTTGATATCGTTGCACCAATTGTTCCATATAAAAAATCGGTATATGCAGGTGGACTGGGAAACGCATTTTGTAAAATAAATGCAGATTCTGGGGTAAAACAGTGGTGTCTTGATATCAGTGTGCCAGTTGCATTTGCAATTGCTGGTGATTATGCGTTTGTTGTGTCTGCTGACAGTAATTTATATGCGATTTCTGCGAATAATGGCGATGTATTATGGCGTGCAAAAACCGATAAAGTGGCAGCCCCAAAGTATGAAAAAGGCATAATTTTTGTTGGAAAACAGCGAATAAATGCAGAAAATGGAAAAAATGTAAAATAAAACTGGACAAATGAAAAAATATATTATATTATTTGTCCGCTGAAACAGCAATCGGGTGTTTAGCTCAGTTGATTAGAGCATCTCGTTTACACCGAGAGGGTCGGGGGTTTGAGTCCCTCAACACCCACCACGAATTCGTCCGCCAAATGGCGGATTTTTATTGGTAAAAAAGTAGAGAAAAGATGAAAGACGAAACAAAAAAAGAAATAATAGATTTAATCAGAACAGGTGCTTTGTGTGCTGTGGCCATTGCAATTGTTTTTCATTTGAACAGTATGTTTGCCAGTGATAAAACAGCAGCAGAAAAAGAACAGAAAATAACACAAAACGATTCGATTCGAACAGATTCTGTTCCAACCGTAAATTTTGTTAAAAATCAGATACAACAAAAAGTTAGATAATGGTGCCAATATGGCACTTTTATTTTTGTAATTTTGGAAAATATATTTTAAAATACATCCATTGTGATATACAAAGGAGAAAAAATGAAACGTCTTGTATCATTATGTGCAGTTTTAACATTGGTATCTGCATGTACAACAGTAAATCCATATACAGGTCAAACACAAACTGCAAAGGCAACATGGGGTACTGCGATTGGTGCAGCAACTGGTGCATTGATTGGCAGCACACAAAGCGGCAAGGGTGCATTAATTGGTGGATTGGCTGGTGCTGCTGTTGGTGGCGGTGTTGGATATTATCTGGATGCCCAGGCTGCAGAATTACGTGCCGAACTGGTATCAACAGGGGTTCAGGTTGTTGAATCAGATGACAGTATTCGTTTAATTATGCCAGGCAATATTACATTTAAAACAGATTCTTCAGACATAAACTCTTCTTTTTATCCTGTGTTAAATTCTGTTGCAAAAGTGTTAAATAAATACAGTAATTCAACAGTATTGGTTTCTGGTCACACCGACAATACAGGCAGTGCAGAATATAACTTGAACTTGTCCAAAATGCGTGCCGCATCTGTTGCTGCATATTTGGAAGGTCAGGGCGTAAAATCATCACGCTTTGAAGTGATGGGATTAGGATATTCAAATCCGATTGCGTCAAATGATACGGCTGCTGGTCGTGAAAAGAACAGACGTGTTGAAATCAAGATTATTCCAAACAAATAAAAAAATCCCCAATCGGGGATTTTTTTTATTACATTTCTTCCAGAATATATTTTAATTCCATCATGTCGTCTGGCATTTTTGCTTTGAATTTCATTTTTTCGCCAGTTACAGGGTGAATAAATTCCAAAACTTCAGCATGTAACATTTGTCCATCGTGTGTTTTTAAAAAGTCCAGTAAATCTGCGTCTTTGACCGTTCCCAGTTTTGCAGAACCACGACCATACAACGGATCACATAATACAGGAAAACCATGTGCAGACAAATGAACGCGAATTTGATGTGTGCGACCAGTGAACAGTGTGCAACGCATTTGTGATACGCCTGCACGTGACCATGCATTTACAACGGCTGCTTCTGTATGTGCAGGTTTTCCCCCAGATTTTACCATTGTCATTTTCTGACGATTGCGTGATGAACGTGCGATGTTTCCAGTGATATCTGCTTCTTCCCAGTTTGGAATTCCCCAAACAAAAGCAATATATTTTCGCGTTAAATCATGTTCAGAAAATATTTTTACCAGTCCACGAAAAGCAGCGTCTGATTTTGCGAATACCATAACGCCACTGGTATCTTTGTCCAGTCTGTGTACAACCCCAGGACGTACATCGCCACCCAGTGCAGACAAATGTGTGTGTGCCAATATGTTTTGTACCAATGTACCTGTCTTGTTCCCCGCAGAAGGGTACATAACAACACCGCGTGGTTTGTTGATTACAATAATGTCATCGTCTTCGAATAAAATGTCTAAATCGAAATCCGAAGATATATTGTCTGTTGCGATATCTGTTTGTATGTCTGGAATTTCAACGACAAATGTATCGTTTGGACGTATTTTTTCAGAAAATTTAACAGTATCACCACTTTGGCGTTTAACATTAAACTTTTGAATTTCACTGCGTGAAAATTCCGGCATATTTGCCGATAAAAATTTATCCAGTCTTACAATTTCATCTGTGTCAGATACTGTAAATTCACGAATTTGTACCATAATAAACCTTTACTTATATTCTGACCAATCTGGTCCAACAGTGCAATCAGACAAATCGATTGTTAATTCGCGTCCTTTGTCTGATATTGGGCATGTGATAATACCTGTGGTTGTTTGGTCGTCTGCATCGCGTGATGCGTTTAAATATGCGAACTTGATTTCTGTTGGTGCAGCAACGCATGCAATACGCAGGTGTTCATGATTTTGTCCGTTTGGTCCGACCCATACACGAACGCCCGCACCCAAACCATAGCATGGGAATCCGTCTAAATAATATAAAACCAGCCCCTTTTTGACCAGTTTTGAATCAGGAATAACTGTGCCACGATATTCAGATAATGTTAGACCCGTTACTGCTTCCCAATCGGTGCTGGTGGAAAAAATACTGACCCTTGGCTGAACAGCGTCTTCTGCAAATGCAAATTGTGTAGCAAACACAGCGATTAATGCACATATTATTTTTTTCATTTATTTTCATCCTTTGGTATATCAAAGTTTACAAGTTTTGCAGATATTTTTTTTACGCCATTTGGTTGTTGTGACAGCATATGATTAAAGTTCACAGATGCACCCACATCCAGCAGTGTGGCAGAAGGCATAAATTTTTGTTGTGCCAAAACATTTCCCTTGTCATCAGAAGATATGATAAGCAAATCAGGTACGCCATATATTTGGTCTGATACGTTTGTAACTGTTCCGCTGACAACAACGTGTGATATGCCGTTTTCATCTGTTGTTGTTGTAACACCAGTTACAGTTGCAATTAATGGGCCTTGGTTTTTTTGTTTTACTTGATGTTGTGTTATAACAGCGACGGTAAATACAATCGCAGATAATAATGCACACAATGATGCAAAAAACATTAACCAAGAATTTTTTTTGTTACCAATTGCAACATTCCATGTATGGCCACATACCGCACATTGTACAGGCGTGTTTGGAATATTATCGATATGATATTCTGTTTTACAAAAATCGCATTTTATTTTCATGTTTATATCTATACCATAAATTATTGTAATTGCAAATTTTGATATTTTGCACGTACACGTTGTTGTATTTGTGTGATTGCATTCATAAAGTCTGCGACGGTTGCGTTTTTATTAGTTGCCACAGCACCAAAAATTTGACCTGCGTATGTTGATGATGCACCTTCGGCGATGCTTGCCAATGTTGCCATACGATTTAATTCTACGAACGAAGCATCTGCAAAATATGCAACACTTGATTTTGTATCCCAGAAATATCCAGAATTAATAGAATCTTCAATTCTATTATGTACAACCAGTCGTGGTGTTACAGAACCTGTAAAACCAACGCCGACAAATACTGCGTTTATTCTGCCTGATGTCATATCCAAAGATTGATTAATTTTCAATGCAGAAATATTATTGTTTGCTTCGACAGACAATCCGCCTAAGGTTAAATTAGAAACCCATAAGTTTTCAGTTGTCAGTGATGAAAATTTTGCTGTGTCTGCCAGTGATAACGTTCCAGAAATTTCAATTGTTTTTGCATCCGAAGACATCATGCCTGAAACAACAGCGTATGAACTGTTATATGTGTTATCAATATTAGTTCTGTTTTGGAAAATTACATCGTTTGCAACCAATTTTAATGCAGAAATATCTTCGGTAAATTCTGTATAGTTTGCATTTACGAATTTTGCGTTTGAAATATCATGTCCGGCCAAGTTTAATGCGGACATCATTTTTGCGTCATCTGGGTCGTCCGACGGGATACGCCATAAATATAATGCACTGTTGTTTTTTGTGCTTGTTGTTTCAATAATTCCATTTTTTATATTTGTTCCTAAATCCATTGTATTTGCATGCCATGTTCCAAAAGAACCGTATGCGTGTGTGTCGTCAATAAATCCCATTGACCCGCCAGACATATTAACAATTTCGCGTGTTCGCATTGGTGTAATATCATCAGATGCACGAATTACGACCCCTTGTAATGATGCACCGTTTGCTGAATCGTTTGTTTTTAAAATTCGCAATTGGTATTTATTTGAACCGTCTTCCAAAATAGATTCTGGTAATCCATACGCTGACAAATCTTTGATATCAACACGTGTAATATTTCGTCCAACTGTTTTTAGTAAATTTTCACGGTTATCAATAATGTGTCGTTCCAGTGCTTGTTGAATCAAAGACATCTGGTTTGTAATGGCAATATTTTCTGCACGCTCGATAGTTTTTTGTTGATACTGAAAAATAAAAGGTATGATAATCGCTGCCAATGCAATGCTTAGCAACAATTCAACCAGCATGCTGCCGCATTGAGATTTGTTATATGAAAAAAATCTAATTTTGTGTTTCATTTTATTACTTGTATGTTGTTTGCCATCCTGATTTCAGAATTGCATCAAATTCAGATTGGTTTATTGTTTCTGGTATTTTTGCACGACTGATTTCAAATTCGGAAAACATTGGTGGTTTTGTAGATGGAAATGACCAGTTGCCAATTTTTAATGGTGGTGTTGTTGACATTAATAATTCACCAGATACGGTTAATCCAAAGTTGTCGTAAAATATCATTTCTTCGCTTGAAATAAATGGTGTTAAAACAGTGTTGGAACTGATAATAGTGAAACCGCTGATTGAACGTGAAGAATCAGATTTTACCACCATGTTATTGCCAACTTTGATAGAATTTAATATGCTTGCCCTGTCCGTAATAATGCGTCCAGATGTTGTAAATTTGGAACCGTTTAAATTATCTGCATAAATATTTCTGAATCCGTACATGTCACCCGTAACACGCAGGTTTCCAAAGTGTACATCTTGTCCGTCCATATTTGCACCAGATGAAAAATAAATATTTTTGGCATCCAAACTTTCAGAATTTACAAATACAGCGTTTGCGTTGTTGATTTTTGCAGATTCTGCAATAATGGTTGCAGTGTTGTATATATGATGTTTGTTCATATTCAAGTTACGCATCATAACATTAAAATCATCTTCGCCAGATGTTGCACGATGTAAATATTTAGATGTGTCTTCGCCTGAAATGTTTCGTGTGATTCTGTATATTAAATCACCAGGTTGAAAGTCTGGTGCAGCCACCGCCCATGTGTTACCGTATGCAATACCGTTATCGTTCACAACTGCTGCATCGCCGCCGATATGTTTTGCAATTTTATTTGCGTGCAGATTTGAATCGTCTATTTTGAACGCTAAATATACATCTGTTATTGTCGTTCCGATTGCAGAATATTTATCGATAAAACCCGTAAAAGCGTTTGGCGAAACGGATGCCAGATCAGTGTCGTCCAGTTGGATTTGTACTGTTTCCGGCCATTTGTCTTGGTTTGTTCTTACAAAGTTTAAAACAGAATCGCGTGTTGATATAATTGTTTTTGCAATGGCGATGTCACGTATAGTTTGATTTGTTGTTGCAATTTGTTTGTACACAAACGGCGTTGCCAAGGCAACAATAGCCATCGCCAATAAAACTTCGGTTATACTGGCACCTGCATTATTTGTGTCAAAGATTTTTGTTTTAAATACAGCCATTTCCACCCGTCATCAAACATTGTTTTATATCAATTCTTTTTTCCAGACGTTGCCAATAAACATATTGGCAAATCAGATACTGTGATAAAGACTGCCTGTTATACACGCCATCTAAATCATTAATAATAGATTTGCAGTCGATTAAATCATTATCATCAGATTTAACGTTTTTGATAATTTTGATGTTGTCATTGTTTATGCTGTCGACCAACGCATCTGGTAACAAAGATGTTCCACCAGGGCGTATGTCAATTATAACACTGCCGGCCTGTCCACTGTTTAATGCACCAGATGTTTGGTCACGCATAGTTATATTCGAAGTATATAATACACTGGTTTCTATGCCTGATTTTGTATTGTATGTTAACGTGTCCTCATCAATATATACGTCTTGTCCACGTGTTGTTATCAAGTGTGAAGATATGTCCAAACGTTCAACTGTAAAATTAATATTGTTTGTAACAACAGAACCACGAACATCCCAATTTGCAGGCCCTGTAAATGAAGTACGCCCAGCAGTCATTGACATATCATTAATTGACACATCAAATGCAGTAAGATTGCCAGTATCGCCAAACATTGAAATTGATTTTACGTTTGCACTGTCTGTATAAAGCGTGCCCTTGGTTAATGTTAATGCTGCTTCGCCAGTTTTTGTTTGAAATACACTTTTGTCTGCGTTTATCAGTTTTATGTTGTTGCGTGCTTTGCGTCCTGATTCTGTACCGACTATGGACAGTGTGTTGATTTCTGCTGTTTCAAAGTCGCTACGTACAGCAAAAATATTGCCGATATTGTTTATTGAAAATTTTCCCATGTCTAAATCAGTTAAAAATCCACTGTTTTCCAGATTGGTTTCATTTCTTCTGACGACATCAGAATAAATATCTTGCAGTTCAATGCCGATGTCAATTGAGTTTTTGTTTGGTGCAGCATAGAACCCAATTCTGCGGACCAGTTCTGCCTGTTGCAGACTATTTAAATCGCCGCCAGTTAATTGCAGATACGCGGAAATAATAGAGTCCGTTTTATGTATAATCAGTGATATATCCTGACCCATCGCGGTTTTTGGAACAAACCCCAGTGGCAAACCATATGGTTCTAAAATATCAGCAAAATCATTCCCTGCAATAACTGTTGTATCGTATGGCAGGTTGTTTGTATTTTCACGAATAAAGATTTTAGCAGCGGTTTGTGCCAGTTCAACCTGTCTTGTTGTGGAAAACATTTTTGTATCGATATTTCGTTCATTCAGTTGTCGTGACAACATAGGGATAAAAGCAAATATAAATCCCAACGCCAATAATGACTGTAATAAAAAGTTCCCACGTTCTTGGTGCAAAATGCTCCCTCCTACTTACCTGTAAGCATAGCAACAGAAAAAAAATATTGCAATCGGTTTTAAGATGATTTAATATCATTGTCGTTAGGTTTGGTGATGTAAAAAAACATTGCCGCAAGATAATTTCCTGTTAAAAAGAAAAGATATGCAAAATAAAAAGAATCAATCATCAGTTGGACAGATGATTCAACGTTGCCATAAATGGCGTCAGAAAAGAAAACAGTATATTGATCAGGCACGTCAAACGGCCGATGAAATCGAACGTGAACGCTTGTTGCAAACGGCGGAACATTACGGACGAATTGTCAGTGCAGAACAAGAAAAAATTGATTCTACACGTGATCCAAAAGACAAGGCAGCAGCAGAAGCCGAAGCCGCGGTCGCTGCAGAATCTGCAGAAAATTCGGACGAAGAAGAAACTGGCTTTCCGGATTTTATTACAAACTTGGGTTAATGTTAAAACGCATCTGAAACGATGCGTTTTATTTGTTGAAATTTCAACTGATTTTGCTATGCTGGATTGAAAAGGAAGTTAATATAATGGACACAAATTATACAGTTTTAGCACGTAAATACCGCAGTCAGGATTTTAAATCTCTTATCGGTCAAGATGTTTTGGTAAAAACATTAACAACTGCAATCGAAACATCGCGTATTGCACATGCGTATATATTCACTGGTATTCGCGGAACTGGAAAAACCAGTACTGCACGTATTTTTGCCAAGGCATTAAATTGTCTGTCTTCTGACAGGGCGACTGCAAATCCATGTGGTGAATGCGAAAATTGTCGTGCGATTGCTGCTGGCCAGCATATTGATGTTATGGAAATTGACGCGGCATCTCATACTGGCGTTGATAATATGCGTGATATTTTAGATGCTGCACAATATCGTCCAACAAATGGCCGGTACAAGGTTTATATAATTGACGAAGTGCATATGTTATCAACATCTGCGTTTAACGCGTTGTTGAAAACACTGGAAGAACCACCTGCACATGTAATCTTTATATTGGCAACAACAGAAATTAGAAAAGTGCCTGTTACGATATTATCACGTTGTCAGCGTTTTGATTTGGCACGTGTATCCATTGAAACATTAAAGAAGCATTTTGCATGGATTGCACAACAGGAAAATATTGAATTAACAGACGGTGCAAATGATTTGTTGGCACGTGCTGCTGATGGTTCTGTACGTGATGGATTGTCATTGTTGGATCAGGCAATCGCACAAACAGGTGGCCATGTTGACGAAACTGCAACACTTGATATGTTAAAGCGTGCAGATCGTGTTGTTGTTGTTGAATTGATGAAAACAATATTGTCTGGTGATGTTGCTGCCGCCTTGGACAAGGTTGATGCAATATACAACAATGGTGCTGATTTATCGATGTTGTTAACAGATATGATGGAATGGACACATTGGGCAACGCGTATGCATCCATCTTTGAATGCGGGTGCTGTAACAAATTCACCATATACTGCAGATCAGCGTGAGCAAATTGCAAATATAAATTCACGTATCACGGTTAATACATTGTCCCGTATATGGCAGGTTATGGTTGCGGCTGTCCCAGAAATGCAGGCGGCTGGCAATCAAAAACAATGTTTTGATATGTTGATTATCAGATGTATGCATATTGCTGATATCCCATCTGTTCCAGAATTGTTAAAGCAACAAGAATCAGAAAATCGCACACGTTCTGTAAAAAATATTTTAGCGGACAGAATGGCCAGCACACCATCTGAACCTGTAAAACAAACATTAACGATTACATGTGCAAATGATTTAGGTTGTGCATTACAATCGACCAAGGAAATATTGCTGTATTCTTATTTCAGCAGTAACGTCGAAGTTTCAGAATTATCAGACGGTATGATTAAATATTTTGACCGCAAAGGCGATGGTGATTTCGCACATAAATTATCTGCATGGTTGTTGGACAAGACTGGCAAGACATGGGTTTTGACCAGACTGACAGAATCAACAAACACACAAACAATGTCAGAACAAAAACAAGAAGAACTGGAATCAGATCCATTGGTTGCCAGTGCAATGAGTTTGTTTGAAAATGCTGAAATCGTAGGGGTAAAATAATGAGAGGGGAATCAGGACGTTCTTTGATAGAAGTTATTGGTGTAATGGCAATCGCCGGTGTTATGACTGTGTCTGCACTGGGGGTGTATAATATGTTACGTGCAAATCAGGCACGCAGTATTGCCAGTATGGAATTAAAACAGATTGCAGAAAATACAAAAATATTATTAGAAATGCGTGGTACATACGAAGGTGTGTCTGTTAATTATTTAATCAAGGCGGGTGCACTGCAAAATGACAAGGCTCCATTGGGTGGCGAATCTTGGTCTGTGACATCCAGTATTGATGGGTCCAGTTTTTCAATAAATTTGGTGGATTTAACAAATGGTGAATGCAATTATTTTGCATCAAAAAAACCATCTTGGGCCACCAAGGTAACTGTAAATGGATTTGAAACAGATGTTTCAAGTAACTGTTTTAATTCTGCAACAAATCAGGTGTCTTTTGTTGTTCAATGATGAAAGTTTATAAGATTGCGTCTTTGTTATTTTTGTTATGTGGCTGTATGCCATACAGCAGTCCAGACCGCAATACTTGGTTTGATTACTTAAACGGTGCCAGTTTTACAGATATGACAGAACAGTCGCGTATTGCAAAACGTCCTGTGTATCTTGGGGCAGGTGGACAGTTAATATCTGATGTGGTTAATGCAAATGGTGAAATGTCATATGGTGACAAGGTTGCAAACGATAACTTGTTGGCACGTCAGTATATGGCAACACTGGAATATGAATTGTACGATGCATTGCGTAAGCCTGGGATATCGGTTCAGCGTGCTGGGACCGATGTTGTGATTATTTTGGTTCGCGATGCGATAATGGAATTAAATGTTGCAGATATTTCAACAACAGGTGATGATAGTCTAAAGATTATTGCCAAGATATTAAAGAAATATAATGCGACTTTCTTGGAAATTGCGGGCTATACAGATTCAATGCGTGACAAAAATGCGTCTGATGCACTGTCATTGGATATGGCACAACGTGTTGGTGTGCACTTGTCACAACATGGGATAAATACTGCCCGTATGTTTATAGTTGGACGTGGGGCTGCTCGTCCAATTGCAGCCCAAGATGATATTGGTCGTTTAACAAATCGTCGTGTTGAAATAAGACTTGCTCCAGCAAGATAACTTTCCCTTTCCATTTTATTTTTTTATTGTTATAGTGGTTGCATAACAAAACAAAAAAGGATGGAAAATGGTAAAAAAATCTACAGAAAATTCACCAATAAAACAGTATAAAAAAACAGGTATTATCGCAGCGGCGGCTGTTGTTGTTGCTGTTTTGGGTGTATGGGCTGTATCTGCGTTAAATTCTGAAAAGACAGCACCTGTATCTGCCGTTATCGAAGAAGTGTCTGAAACTGCAGCAAACGGTGCAAATCTGCGTATTGCAGTTATCCGTATGGATGCAATTCAGGCAGAATCAAATGTGTTGAAAAATCTGCGTGAACAGAAAGAAAAATATGAAAAAAAATTACGTGAAGATTTAACAACACAGCAAAAGAAATTAGAAAAGGAAAAGGCAGAAATTGAAAAATCACAAGATGTCTTGTCCCAAGAAGCATTACAACGTCGTGTTGTTGATTATCAAAACAAAGTTACAAAATTACAACGTGATTTGACAGAACGTGCACAAAGCGTCGAAGCGTCATATCAAAAGGCATTGAATGAAATCCAAACAAAACATTTGGATCCAATTGTCGAAGGCGTAATCAACAAAAAGAAATTGTCTTTGGTAATTGATGGTCGTATGGCTCGTATTGGTGCAAATGCAACAGATTTGGATATCACAGACGAAGTTGTAAAAGCGTTGGATAAAAAAGTATCCAAGGTAAAAATGGATACGCCAAAAGGTTTCTAAATAATTAATCCCCCGATTGGGGGATTTTTTTATGGGGCGTTGCCCCTTTTTTTGTTGCAGATAAAAGTCATATTGTCACTAACAAAGGCTTTTATTAGGTTGTTTTTTGTGATATAATACGACAAGAGAAAATGAAAAAATTGCTGACTTGTTTCTTTGCGATTACGATGTTTGCACCCAGTGTTTACGCGGCTGATGGTGCTGTTTCTCGTGTAATTCCATCGGGTGATGCAACAAAAACAACGGTTGGTCGCACGTCGGATACTGCAACGCATGAAACAACCAAGTCTGCATCGCGTACGGCTGTTTCCCGTGTTGCAAATCGTGATGTTGCAACAGAAAAAAGTAATTCAGAAAATTCTGTTCGAAATACTGTTTCCCGTGTGTTCAGTGGTGCTGCCACCAAGGAAGTCGGACTGGATAAAAAGACTGTATCACGCGGTGGTGTTGTGTCGCGTTCATCTGTGTCTGATACAAAATTAAATACCCGTGGTGGTTTGGATATGGCGGTAAATACCGTTGGACGTAACGAACGTGTATCATCTGCCAGTATAAACAGCGATCCATCTGTTCGTCGTGCAGGTTTGGTCTTGCGTCCAAGTACGGCGGAGGTTGGCGGTCGTGCCACAATCGGTGATACAGGTGTTCAGACAGGGTCAAATATCGATGAACAATTGCGTTCTGTAAAATCCCGTGCCAGCAATGTTCAGGCCACCGCAGAAAGTATTGCGGAAGCCACAGAACGTCTGGAAAGTACCGCGACACTAAACAAATCTTGTCAGGAACAATACAACGAATGTATGGATCAGTTCTGTGCAATCGTTGATGCAAATCAAAAGCGTTGTTCTTGTTCTGCAAATATCGCCAAATATGCCAAGGTTGAAGAAGCAGTCAAAGATGCAAATGTTCAGTTAAATGATGTCGCCCAGCGTATTCGTTATGTTGGATTATCTGCTGATGAAATTCGTGCTATTATGACAGAAACCGAAGCAGAAGAAGTATTGTCAGGCACCAAGGATACATCTGAAACGCGTGATATGCTGTCACAAATCGAAGATTTAATTCGTGATCCAAAATCATCTGCGTCTTATTCGTCTGGGGATACCGGATTTGGTCTGGATATTGATTTGGATTTTTCGTCTGATTCCGCAGACATGTTCAGTTTAGATTTTTTAAGTGGTAATAACACGGGCAATTTATCGAATATGCGTGGTACAGAATTGTATAATGCTGCAAAAAAGCGTTGCAATACGGTTTTGAATCAGTGTAAACAGGCGGGTGCCACTGTAAATCAAATCACAGGTAACTATGACTTGGCAATTGATAAAGATTGTGTTGCGTATGAACAGGGCTTGACCAAGATGAACGAAACATTGGTTGGCAATGTTCGCAGTGCAAATCTGATGTTGCAAAAGGCTCGTCTGGCGGTTTTGCAAAATAAAAATCAGTATGATGCCAAGGGATGTATCGGTGCACTGGAAGCGTGCATGACAGATGACATGGTGTGTGGTGATAAATATTACAAATGCGTTGACCCAACCAAACGTTATATCGATGAAAAGGGTCAGGTTGTCTTGGGGCAAAATATTTCAGATATAACAGATTTTATGCTGAATTATAATAACGCAAAAATTAATAAAGATTTTTTAACAAATGCATATAGTAAAACGATATCGGAAAAAACCTGTAAACCAGTTACTGACGGTAGCGGTAACTTTACAGATACTGGTGGGGATGGTGATTGCGTTGTAAAATATCTGTTGACCAAGATTGGTACAAAACAAAAGGTTACAGACGAAGGTTTGTGTCGTGCTGTTTTGGACAAGTGTCAGAATTACACATATGATTCCAGTGGTACATATAAACCATACAATGATGTTGTAACAAACTATATCCAGCGTGCGTTGGTTAATATCCGTGCGGCACAATATAACATTATATCTGAATATGCGTCCACCTGTATGGTTGATGTGGCGAACTGTTATAACCAACAGGTAACCCAGGTTAATTCTTGGTCTTCGTCAGCATCGTTAAACAGTATTCATAACGTGATGAAGGGGGCATGTCGAAATGTCGCATTAACATGTGCGTATGCGGTATTTAATGATCATGGTGATACAACATTGTGCACAGATACAGAAACATGTATAACATCCGTTTCTAAAATGTTCTATAACAGCCTGTTGTGTGACGATGGTGAAGTTTATGAAAATGGAAAATGTATAAAATTAAATACATTTGAAATTGAATATAAGTTGCCTAATGGTGCATCGTGGGTTTCTGGTATGCCAGAAACAAATGTAGACATTAGTGGTACATTAATATTGCCTGAAGAAGAAAAGATAAATATCAATAGCAAAAATTTAACGGATTGTGAAGATTATGGTTATTGGTGTTATTGGGTTCCTGAAGGTTTTTCTGAAAAGTCTATATGTTTTAAAGCTGGAACGGAACTGGATAATAGTACGGTAACGGATATCTATAAAAATTCTAATAAGAAAATCTTCTTCTCTGTTGCAGGTGATGAAGGTGGCTGCGATGTTTATAGTGATGACTGGGGATGGGATTCTTCATGGGATGCTGGTGTTGGTGTCAATACGTGGGCAGGTTGTAGTTTTACAAGTGAAAGTGAATTGTCTGAATGGTGTAAAGAAAGATAAAAAATCCCGCAATCGCGGGACTTTTTTATTGATTAATTGCTTCCATAAATTTATTGTGATTTTCCAGTTCATCTGCATCAATTTCAAACGTTCTATATGGAAAATTTCCACCAATCTTTGGATGTTTTAACATTGCGGCGTGTTGTTCGGCGATTAAGTCATTTATATCCGGTGCCGGTGCAGTGTTTTCCAGTTCTAAATAAACCTTGGCCAAGATTTCCGAGTCGATTAATGCCCCGTGTGCATCTGCACGTGCAGTCAGTGATATTCCAAACCATTTCGCCAATGCGTCCAGTGTATAACTTTTTGGCCCAAATACGCGATTTCTGGCAATTACAATGGAATCCAGTTGTTGGCTGCGTGGAATCTGGGGCAGATTTAATTTTGCCAGTTCATGGTTAACAAATGGAAAGTCAAAGTCCAATCCGTTATGTGCGACAATCGGACTGTCGCCAATAAATTCCAAGAATTTTGGTGCGATAACAGCCATTACTGGTTTGTCTTCCAAAAATGCATTTGAAATCTTGTGAACCATATATGTATCTGGCGGGATAATTTTTCCTTCGGGATTGATGTATTCATGAAAAGAATTGTCGGTTATTTTGCCATCAACAATTTCCACCGCACCAATTTCAATGCATCGGTCGCCACGCATATAGTCAAACCCAGTTGTTTCAATGTCAAAGCAAATAACGCGTTTCATATCTTTTTCAATCCCTTGATAATAATTGTCGGCCGTATTATAATAGAACCGTGAAATTAATGCTAGAAAATCTTAACAATGAACAAAAATTAGCCGTTGAAACGACATCTGGGCCATTGTTGGTTCTGTCGGGGGCCGGGACTGGTAAAACCCGCGTGCTGACAACCAGAATCGCATATATTTTAAATTGTGGTCTGGCCCAACCATGGCAGGTTTTGGCCTTGACCTTTACGAACAAAGCGGCAAATGAAATGAAAAATCGTCTGGCCGATTTGTCGGGTGGCACGTGGTATTCGGGCGATGTGTGGTGTGGGACGTTTCATTC
>JAZRGB010000065.1:0-51305 GCA_045643965.1 Candidatus Enterousia sp.
TATCGCCGTACAATCTGTTTATCGCAGAAAAGAAAAATAAAAATACAACTTGCAGAATATAAAATATCCAATTACTACGTTTATTTAACATTACCAAGAAACCCTGTAACAAACCTGATATCGTGGCAAAAATTTCTAAAACAAAACTAATATTTTGCATCATCTTCCCTAACAATACACTTATAGTGTATTATACCATAAGCGTAAAGTCAAGACTTTTTTTATTTTTTTACTTCAGAAAAAAACACAGTAATAATATACAGTTAAACTTAAACACGCAGATTTTTTATACTTCAAAATTATAATTTTTAACAGAACGGACGATGGCGTTTACAATCTTGTCCTGGTGTGCGTCGGTTTTTAATAATTTTTCTTCTGATGAATTGGACAAGTGCCCTATTTCCAACAATGCCCCAGGTACCGTGGAACGCAATACTGCAAATGGTGCATGACGAACATCCGGTCCAGGTTGTTGTGTAATCGATGCCTTTTTAAACGATTTTGCACAGCCCGTAGCGTATTCTTCACTCATTTCAGCAACTGCATGCTGTTGTAATGACGACAATGCAATACGAATATTTTCTTCGAATTCTGTAAATCCTTCGACCCCGATTTTATCGGCAGCATTTTCAGCATCTGCTAATTTTTTTGCTTCTTCGTCAGATGCTTTTTCAGACAATGTATAAATCGAGAACCCCTTCATTTCACGCTTTGGATTTGCATTAGCATGTAACGAAATAAACAAATCTGCTTTCTTTTTTTCTGCGATTGATGCACGTTCTGCCAATTTCAGATATGTATCACCGCTGCGTGTCATATATGTCTTGAAACCGTTTGTATCCAATTTAGACTTTAATTTCTTTGCAACAGACAAAACAATATCTTTTTCACGTGTACCACCACGACCGATACAGCCCGGGTCCTTGCCCCCGTGGCCAGCATCAATCACAATAACATATTTACGTGCCGCTGTTATCGCAGTTGTTGGCACTGCAGACGCAGTCGTATATTCAGGAACAGTACCGTATTCAGATGCTGCACTTTTCTTTTGAACAGACGGTGTACCAGGTGCAAAATCCAATACTAAACGATAATCACTGTCACCATTTGGTGATAGTATCATTATATTATTTTTTGGAATTTCTGATATCGCACTACGTAAATTAACAACAATTTGTAGCGTATCACCATTTTGCGTTTGTGTAATAGCAGAAACCAATGCCCCAGACGCCAACTTTGGCGATATGGAATTATTTGCAGATGTATTAGACAAATTAATAATCAACTGATTTGTTGGATACGACAAACTGTACGACGGACGATTTGCAGTTTCAATCACAAGACGCGTTTTATTGTTTGGCTGAACCCCTGTACGCAAAGACTGTAATGAATTACGTGCAGCAAACGCAACACGTGGCAATAATGACATTGCCAACGCAGAAAAACCAGTAATTTTTAATGCGTCACGTCTGTTGAATTTCATACCGATTATTATATCAAAAAATGCACCTGCGTTCAAGTGCATTTCAGGAAAGAAAACCGCCATCTGGCGGTTTATTTTATTTGTTTACACAATTAGCAAACGACTGTGCGACCAACGATTGTTCTTGCTGTGTCATTTGTGCAACCGGCACAACATAACATCTGGCACTGTCACGCAAAATAAATACTTTTGTACCACGCGTATATGCACGTTGCATATCGTCCATTTGTGCACTGGTTAAAAACGCATTTTGTGTTGTAGATGCATTACTTAAACCAGCCATAACAACCTGATACGCATCGTTTGCATTATAAACTTCGGATCTGGATGTCAATTCCATCCAAATAGATTGATTTTCATATGGATTTGGGGCGTTTTGATTTGTCGTTGGGAACGCAGTACCAATTGCAATCGCAGCCACAGTTTGTAATGTCGAAGGTTCATTTGACACACTGTGTGCAACAGTATTCAACTGCAAGTTATCACCACATGCCAAATTCATACGATTTGTATAACCTGCCAGCACAGCATCAACAGCAGCCTGCCAATCAGCACCTTTGTTATTCATGTCCAGATTAACAATCTTTTCTGCCCATCCCCAAATATTAGCACCGACATTACCAGCATTAGAGAAACGAGTTACCATTTCTGCACTGCCACCAGGAACACCAGCACCACAATAATCTGTTAACTGTGTTGTTAACATACTGCTGGTTTCATTACCATACGCCAACGCAACAGAATGACACGCCATCGCCGCTTCCAGTTCTTGACGTCGTTGCAAACACAAATCAGAGTGAGATTTTGACAACTGTTCTGCCATATTTGCCATCGACAGATAAGACATCAATTCTTGCTGAACATATGATGGGCACAGACGTGCAGCAGTATTCATACCACCCATGCCATTACGAGTATTGGCACCATACTGTGGCAACAAGACTTCTGTATCTTTCTGCAAACACAGCAATGCATAGTTGTACAATTCGCTTTCTGTTGCATATTTACATTTTGATGTTGTCTGTCCTGGGACAACCGTAACATCACCACAATATTCAGACAAACATGCAAAAATCTTTTCACGACACGCCGTATCAACATCGGGCTGAGTCACCATATAGTAAGTATTGCGTTGGTTTGTTTTATAAGCATTTGCAAGCCCTGCATTACCACGCAACCCATTAGTTGTTGTAGGTGTTTGAATCACAATACCACGTGCAGCATCCGCACCACCAACAGTACCAGCAGTCAGTGCATCAGCAGTATTTCCAACAAAACACGCACCAATCAGTCCAAAAACATACAGAAATTTATTCATTAAAATCCCTCTCGTTATGATGATTTTATCATATTAACAAACAAAAGGCAAACATTCATTTGATTTAATAAAATAAACTGATATTATACTTAACATGGTTATAACAAGTGAATTTTTACAACAAATCTTTGACGACATTTCTGCCGTCAGGGGGTTTCTTTGACCCTGAAAAATTAAAATCACAGATTTCACAACTGGACGAACAGGTAAACGCCCCTGATTTATGGGACAACCCAGATGTTGCACGTGGGATTTTACAAAAAAAATCATCACTTGAAAAAACACTAAACGAACTGATGTCGTTGGAATCAGAATATAAAAACCTGTCAGAATTGTTCGAGATTGCACCAGAAGACCCTGAAATAACTGATGCAATTGAAAAACTGGCTGAAAACGCACATCGTGCTAAATTTATCACATTATTTCGAGAACCTGCCGATAACGACGGTGCCTTTTTGTTTATCCAAGCGGGTGCAGGCGGAACCGAAGCCCAAGATTGGGCACAAATGATGTCACGTATGTACACCAGATGGGCGGAACGCCATGGTTTTTCTGTCGAAGTTATCGAAGAACACGAAGGCGACACAGCAGGTATAAAAAATATTACTTTTCAAATATCTGGCGAACGTGCATATGGTTGGCTGAAAAATGAAATTGGTGTTCACAGACTGGTTCGCATATCACCTTTTAACGCCAACGGTAAACGCCAAACCAGTTTTGCATCTGTTGATGTATGGCCAGATATTGACGACGCAATTGAAATCGAAATTAATGAAAAAGACCTGCGTATTGATACATATCGTGCATCTGGTGCAGGTGGTCAACACGTTAACAAGACAGACAGTGCCGTTCGTATAACACACATACCAACAAATACTGTCGTAACATGCCAAAACGAACGCAGCCAGATACAAAACCGCGAAATGGCAATGAAAATGCTACGCAGTAAATTGTACGAATTGGAAATGCAAAAACGTGCCGAGGCTGAAGATGCCGCAAAGGCGGCCCAGAAAAAGATTGAATGGGGCAGTCAAATCAGAAATTATGTATTATACCCATATCAACTGGTCAAAGACGTTCGTACAAACGTTGAAAAAACAGATTCAGACGCTGTACTGGATGGCGATCTGGACGATTTTATGCTGGCTTCGTTACAACAAGGCTAATCTTTACTTGACTTTTAAAATTGTTGACACTACAGTATTTTGTCATGAATAATATACCCTCATCTTTTCGTACAGCAATTTTAGCCAAATACCCCAACGCAAGAAATTTGCGAACTCCTGGTATTTGTGGGTCTAAGAAAAATGTTGTTTTTGCAGACATCGACAATAAAACACTGGTGTTTAAATTCAGCAACCCAAATACTATTAAAAAGAATTTTGCCGTCAGTCAGATTTATCGCAACGCTGATATCCCTGCCCCACATATAACAATGGGACAATACAAAGATATATTTTTCGAAGAATACGAAATTTTGAACGTGAAAACTTTATTCGAAGCAATAAACGACGGAATGTCCGCAGATAAAATCAAACAGGTATATCGTGAAATTTTACACAATATTGCCAAGATGCAGAAACTGCAACCACAGTTACTTGAAAAACATCAACATAAACACGTACACACAATTACAAACGAACAAGTAACCAATGTTAACAATGCTGTTCTGGGCAAGATATGCACAGCATTGGTATATATGGCAAATTATGGCAACCCAAAAGATATTGCAATATTTCATTCTGACATAACACCCAAAAATACAGTTGTTTCAACAGACGGACATCTGGTTGGTTTCTTGGATTTGGATTCTGCAGCAATTTCAAATATCAATTATGCTTTTGGAACAATGGCTGCAAAATATCAACAATTAGGGTTTAATATATCAGAATTATACGATTACTTTGAAGGTATCAGTGACACAAAATTAAACCGCACACGAATTAACGCACTTGCAAACATAAACAATATCGCCAAGAAGATGTTGTGGCAACATTCGCAATCAAAACACAAATAACCTGTATGAGCAAACACGACGATAATTTTTATCACGCTATTATAAAACGCACCTTTCCGGATGCACATAACATTCGTAAACCACACGTTTTGGGATGGGTTGCACCTGCCATATATATCGTTGACACACAAGACCAAACAATAATATGCAAATTTAATCAACAAGAAATAATCCTGCACAACAAGCATATCAGCGACTTATTAACAGCACACAACATCGACGTTCCAAAAACAACTGCACATAATTTATTTGGCACATGGTTTGAAACATATCAATACAACCCTGAAAAAACACTGCACGAATTAATCGAAAACGGGATTTCTGACGAGCATATTTTTATCGCATATAAAAAAGCATTAGAAATCCAACAGAAAATATCACAAATCAACATATCTGATTTATCAATTCCGCACTGTCCAAGATTCTTTGACATTGTAAATTGTTGTAAAACAACATCTTTATACAGAAAAATATTTTATCTGTCTTCGTTGTTCGGCAAACAACACCTGTTACACAACGACATATACCCAAGAAACATTTTATATTCGCCAGAAACACACGAAGTACATTTGATCGACTTGGATTCTATCGCCATCAGCAATATGGGCGTACAAGCGATAAGTTTCTTTCGCAATTATCCATGTCAAGACACAGAAAAATTAATGCAAGAATACCAACACTTAACAGGCCATAAACCTAACCATAAAATATTATGGTGTGCCGACAAAATATTACACGCACCAGGTGCCATCAAACGCAAAATCAAAGACATAATTGACCGGTGCAAATAGCCATTTGCCTATCTTGCAATTTCACATAAATATTATATAATATAAGGTGCAGTGCCCATAGCAGAACTGGATAATGCGTCACCCTCCGAAGGTGAAGATTGTGGGTTCGAATCCCGCTGGGCACGCCATTTTTTTAATATCTTAATTTTAAAATCGGTATAAAATCAAACAAATAAACATAGTTGTTTTTTATTTTATATATTGGAACAATACCAAACAAACGAACACGATTCACATGTCTATATCGATATAAAAAACCAAGGATTTCTCTTTGAAGAACAAAAGCATTTATCTCTGGATACTTTAATTTACAATAATCTGACAACTGTGCGTGTTTGTCTGCACTCGATAAATTTCTTGATCCCTGTTCTGCTGTCCTTATTCTGTACCGATATAGACATTCTGGTATTCTATATACTCTTTTTTTTAAGTTATATACAAAATTCAACCACAAATCATAATCTTCTAAACCTTCATTAAAATTACTATCATAACCACCACCAGGCAACTGCAAAAAATCACTTTTCTTAAATAACGCAGAATTAATAATACAATTCTGTACTGCGAAGTTTGCTATCGTAGGTGCGGGTAATTCCAATATACCACATCTAGCACCAAACATAGCCGCATCGCAAGACACAATATCACCAAGTCCACATTGGATCGCACTGTATAATTTCTGTAACGTTTCTGGTAAAATAATATCATCACTATCCAACGGATAAATATATTCTCCTTGTGACTTACTGATTGCTTTGTTTTTAGTTGCAACGCAACCAATGTTACTATGATTTTTAAAAATTTTTATTCTCGAATCTTTCTTGGCATATTTTTCCAAAATAAGATATGAATTATCTGTACTACCATCATCAATACAAATCACTTCAAAATCTGCAAACGTTTGATTTAAAACAGAATCTAAACATTCTTGCAAATATTGTTCTGTATTATACACTGGAATTATTATGGATATTTTTGGTTGATTTTGTTTCATATCAAATCTCCTGTAATACATCTTTGACAGTTTGTAACTCTTTATACCCATATCTAGTTGTAGGCTCTAAAATTGCACCTTCCCCCCACTCATTCCAAGCATTAATGTACACATATCTTTTTTTTGCATTATGTTTCTTTATAGTCCAATTTACAATCCCAGATAACCATTGTTTAAAATCACCATCTTTCAAACAATACATTTCAGCTTCACTGTACAGTTTTCTGGCCGAATTATCCCATCCAGGACATGCACATTTATATAAATCATAATCTACATCAAACAGATACAATTGACGTTTTATAAACTTATGCAAATCATATAACGTCAACTTCATTTTTTTTGACAATGTTCTTGCTGATTTTTTTTTCAGTTTTTTTTGCAAATTAGCCGGGAAAAATTCTGTCAATCCATTTAATTTATATTGTTGCAAAAAGTTGTTGTCTTTAACAAAATCAAACACCGTCGTTAAATACATTCCGTCAAAACCATTTTCTTGTGCTAATCTATTTAACGTATCGACAAACTGAACAAACAAATCTTGCCCCATATCTTCTGGATGATAAATCATCAACATTGGTTTATTGTCTATTTTCTCATACCTTTCATCTTTTAAATAAGGCAGCATGTCATAGAAGAATTGCTCAAACTTTTCCGGGCTATATTTTTGTTCTAATATTATTTCTTTATTTCCGCCATGCCATCTACGTGACCATGTTTCATTAGCCCAAAAGAAATGAAAATGAAACTCTATATCAGACTTTAAAAAATACTCCAATGGTTTTTCTAAAATTCTCTTACCATCAAACCAATAATAATAAAAACAGAAACCATACACTCCATACTTTTTTGCAATTTCTACTTGCCTTTCAATAACCCCAGGCATAAGCAAATTATAGAACCCCATATCGTATGGTAACTTTGGCTGATAATGTCCTGCAAATGCCGGGACACAGGAAGCCACATTATCCCACTCAGTAAATCCTTTGCCATGATTTTTGTCATTTTCTGGCACAGCATGAAACTGAGACAAATAATAAGCAAACACTTTTATATTTTTTGCAACACTTTGGCACTTTTCATCCGTAATTGCTACAAAATGACTTTTGTCGTTTTTTAAATCATCACGCCACCTTATGTATCGTGATAATGAAATATTTTTGATTACACACATACTTTTCTCCTTAAGAAAAAACCACCAAATCCTTGGTGGTCGGGAAGTTAAGACAATCATATACGCAAAATGATCCCACTGGCTTTCGGTTTATGCCTGTTGTATGACCAGCGGCTTCCCGACATATTTATCGAGAAACAAAAAGGCGCAATCGCGCCGCACTATATTTGCGGATTACGACGCATTGCGCCGTGCGTACAAAGGATGTCTTACGTCCCCGAACTCTATCCCTAGGGTTCTAATAAAAACATATCGTATATTACCGTATTTTTCAAGGCAATTTTTGTTACCCATCAATAAAAACACCTAAAATATAAACGAATTTGTTTATAATGCAACTATACATCAGTACTTATAAGGAAAAACTCGTATAAGTTCTTTGCAAATCTCTTGTACTTTATTTTGTGACACCTTGTAATTATCACTAATAAATTTCGTATCTGTGATTTTTGTATCTTGCGTCATAAGTATCTTATCTGGCAAGTCCATATCTAAGGCAGAATAATAATCACGAAATTTGTAATCCCCACCCGTAATTTTATCCGACAAAACCATTCTCACATTTGGAATACCAAAAGAATCTGCCACTATCAACCCATGCATCGCACTAGATATTACATGCTTACATTGTGCTATTTGCAACAACGTCTGTTCTACAGGAGCAGTAACATCAATAACAATTGAATTTGCAACTTGTATATTTTTTAACAATGGATTATTTGCATCAACATAATGTGGAATTATTCCTAATTCGTATTTCTTTTCTATTTTTGACACATCTAACAGTTTGGAAGCCAGCAATCCAGGATCTCCTAATACAACATTCGATAAATTATTTCCTGTATATTTTTGTAATCTGTTCAAACTAAGCTTTCCACGAACTGCACATACGTCCAATCTTCGTATCATAAAACCATCATCTGCTAAATTATCGTCAATAAAACCACTGCCCCATACCTTTACTGGCCTCTTAAATATTTTTAAAATCCATCTTCCTAATGACAACTTGTTTTTTTGCAAACTACCAAGAACACTGCCCACCGCCATACAATCTGCTTTTGAAGCTTTACTTCGCTTAACAGGCACACCAAAAAATTCATTGAACAACAAAGGATTTAAAACATCGCCTAAATTATATATCGCTCTGTACCAGTAAAGCCTTATTCTTCTCATATCTTAACTCTTTGTTATATATTCAATAAATATGTGTTATATTATGTTATAACACAAAATACCAGCACATAAAACAAAAAACTTACACGCCCCTATTATGGATAATAATTCTTGAAAAGAATAAACCAATTAAATACACTAACTGTTAAAAGAGCATATTCATGGACAGGTTTAAACTATTTTTTATTACAATCATAATATTGACTGGTTGCAACAGTGTTTATATGAAACCAAATACACTGGACGCATCACAGGTGTTTTATGTCGATTCTGGTGGTCACTTGATGCAACTTGGCACAAAAGAACACATGGAAGAACGCGGGTATAAACTAACTGTTGGTCACAAGCGTGCAAGCCTAAAAACAACATATATTACATCAGAAAGTGTTGATTCTATTATATCTAATGCAGATATTGGCAAGGCACGTTATATCATTAATATTTCAGAAACAACAAATAAATTTAGACCTTTTTGGTGTTCATTAAACGGATTCTGGTGGACGCGTTTTAATATGTCTATTGCAGATAATGTTACCGGCCAAGAGTTATTACATTGGACGGGACGCGGTTGTGTAAACAGTTCTGTCAGAAAATTAGATAAAATTCTTGATAAATTAGAAATATCTGAAAATTAAAAATCCCCCAAACGGGGGATTTTTTTAGTCGATAATTGTATATTCACAAAAACCTTCGTTCGTGTCACAACGTGATGTTGTACCTTCGCTGATAAAGTAGCCTTGTTCATGCAAGCATGCTGGGCATACTGTTGGTGCTTCGGTTCCGATGTGCCACATACCACAGTTTGTGCAACGCCACATAACAATTTTATCTTGTTTGAACAATGTGCCGTCTTCGATTGCTTCGGCCAAGGCACGGAAACGTGATTCATGATAACGTTCTGCCAAACCGATATTTTTCAAAATTTCTGCAATTGCTGGAAAACCTTCTTGGGCAGCAATCTGTGCAAACTTTGGATACATTTCTGTATTTTCTTCGTGTTCACCGTATGCAGCAGCCTGCAAGTTTTCCAAAGTTGTGCCGATTTTACCCGCTGGGAAAGATGCTGTGATTTCAATATCACCGCCTTCTAAGAATTTAAACAAGCGAGAAGCATGTTCTTTTTCTTGATCTGCTGTTTCCAGGAAAATTTTTGAAATTGCTTGGAAGCCTTCTTTCTTTGCGGCAGAAGCATACATTGTATAACGATTACGTGCCTGAGATTCACCAGCAAACGCAATCAACAGATTTTTTTCTGTCTGTGTACCTTTTAATGATACCATGGCTTGTTTTCTCCTTTATGTTTTTTTGTTTATGACGAAATTCTACCAGAGAAAACTATAAAAATCAAAATTAATTTAGCCCCAAGAACATTTTTTCAATCGTCAGGATTAATTCAGATATTCCCAAACGACCGGCTGCACTGATTGTAACGATTTCTGGCTTTTTCTTGCGTCCAAAAGACTTTTTAAACGCAGTCATTTTTTCTGCCATTTCATCAGCATCAATCGCATCTGTTTTGTTAATTACGACCAATTCCGGTTTGTCTGTTAAATCACCGCCGTACGAATCCATTTCATGACGAATTGCCTTGTAACGTGCACCCCAATCTGGTTCTGTACCGTCAATTACATGCAAAATCATTTTTGTACGTTCTGCATGTCCCAAAAACTGATCACCCAGACCAACACCAGTATGTGCACCTTCGATTAACCCAGGCAAATCAACCAAAACAAATTCACGATCATGTGCATACATAACCCCTAACTGTGGATTTAATGTTGTAAATGGATAATTTGCAATCTTTGGACGTGCAGATGTCACAGCCGATAATAATGTAGATTTTCCTGCATTTGGAAATCCAACCAGACCAATATCTGCAATCAGTTTCAAACGCAATATAACTGTTCTTTCTTCGCCTGGCAGACCGTCGTTTGCCTGTTTTGGGGCACGGTTTGTTGGACTTTTAAAATGTAAATTACCCCAACCGCCATTACCGCCACGGGCAGCACGATATTCCATACCATCGACGTTCAAGTCTGCGTATTCGATTTCTTCGTTTTCAGACAAAATCACTGTTCCTGTTGGCACAGGCAGCACCAATGTTTCACCAGATGCACCCGTACGCATCTTGCCCATACCGTTTTGACCACGTTCGGCCATAAACTTGGTCTTGTATCTGTAATCAATCAATGTGTTCACATTTGGCACAGCAACAAAGACAACGTCGCCACCACGACCACCGTCACCACCGTTTGGACCACCAAATTCAATATATTTTTCACGTCTAAAACTGGCGGAACCGTTACCACCATCGCCTGCTTTGACATAAATTTTTGCCTTATCCAAGAACTTCATTTTTTTGCCTCTTGGACTCTATTATAACTTAAAAACTTGCAATTTCCAGTCCAAAAGACTATAATTAGTGGGTCACACAAGTGATGATGATTCTGAAGCCGTTGTGCAATAGTCATTTTGGACTGGGGGGCGGTACCCCACAGCTCCACCATTACTTGATATGATTTTTGGGTCATATTTGGTTATGGGGCTGACATAGTTTCGACAGATGATGAAAGACAAATTGGTTGAATCCGACATGGCGTCGTTAAAAGCCGACTAAAAACTGAATGGCGATAGAATCGCTGCTAACGATAACGTTAGCCTTGCAATGGCTGCCTAAGATGGCGTTTGAACATGGTTGGCGATTGTTGACCACGTTCGTTTAAGTTATTGCGGGGTCGGTCGGGTACCTGGCACCAGAAACCCGATACACAATTTAAATAATGTTATATAAACCGTAGGGGAAGAATAAAATGTTTGGAAAAATTAAAAAAGTATTCTTTACAGGCGTATTTGGCATCTTGTATGTTTCATTTGTCGCACAATTGGTATATGTATTGGGTTGGGTTTCCGGCACAGAAAATAAACTGGTTGCATTGGCCGTATTATCATTGGAATGGTTGGTGTTGATTGCAGCACGTTATTTATCAAAACGTTCCAGCAACAGTGCACAACACAACGGTTTCCGTCGTCGTTAATTTTTAATTTTGAAAATTCATTATTAAAAAACCGCCATTTGGCGGTTCTTTTTATTGTTCTTTATTTTACTGTGTAATCATGCATCCAGTACGGGGTATCACCATCCAATATACGGAATTGTTTGTCTGTGTTCTTGTTGATTGATTTTGGTGTATCAGACAATCCGCCATAATACAATTCACCCAATACATCAAACACCATTACACGGGCAGTTTGTGGCTTTACCGTTGTCAGATTCATCTGGATATCATCACCGATATATAATGACTTTGGGCCTGTACATTGTTCAATACCACTGGCACCAGCAAATGAAGTTGTGCCAGCTGGGCATGGGCTACATGCAACCTTATCAGACCAATCTACTTCGAACCCTGTCTTATATTGATACATATTTTCAGGACATTGTTCAGCAAGGTTTGTTCCATAAAATATTGCACTCATTGGTCCAGATTCATAATCAACACTATCCATATTTTCAAACATATTTGCTGGCACATAACCTTGTAAATCATTAACAGCAGCAAACGTGCTTCGGAACATGTTTGGTTCTGGCTTTCCTGTTATATTTTTAAACATCCCAGATGGCAACGATGTTAACCCAGAACTTGCAAATGTTACATTGAACATATCTGGTGCAGCCGTCGTTATACTATCAAACAAACCTTCTGGTATTTCTTTCAACGAATATGTAGACGCAAAGGTAGAATTAAACATTTGTTTTGTTCCCCCGTTATATCCAGCAAACAAATCCTTTGAAATTTTGGAAAGGTTGCCGCAACTAGCAAAACTGGACGTAAATTTCGGGTTTGTACCATCTGACAAAATGCCAAACACGTCAATCAACGAACCATCAACCTCATTGACATATTGATTTCCCATAAAACCGACACAGTAACTATCAGCATACCCCGTTGCACTACCAGAAAAGCCAATTTTATAAACCCCGGCCGTTGAATATCTATGACTAAATCTATTTGTTTTTACCGTCGGACGCTCTATTATTTCTATTGTACCATCCCCCCAATCAACAAAGAAGGTACCAGATGCAGAAATATAGAACACAAATTCACTATTAGACGGCATTTCTGTTGTGGTAATAATAACTTCTACAGGTTCTGGCCTCTTACAACTTTCTATACCAACTGACCCTGCAATCGATAACGTGCCATCAGGACACGTTCCACACATAACTTTATTACTCCAGGCCGATTCAAAACCTGTTATAATTTGATACATATTTGCAGGACAACTTTCTGCCAGTTTTGTACCACTGAATATATTCGACATAGAACTACTATTAAAATCTGTTGCATCCAGTTTTTCGAACATATCCACAGGTATATAGCCTGACAAATTTGTACACTCGCTAAATACGCTATAAAATTCTTCATACCTTGGCTTACCTGTAATATTTTTAAACAACCCGTCCGGTATGCTTTGCAAAGAAGAACAATTAGCAAAAGTTCCAAAAAACATACGTTCACTGCTATCTGTAATCGCGGCAAACAATTCTGATGGAATGCTTGTTAAATTATTACAATTGCGAAACGTATTATAAAACATATACGATGCACCACCAGATAACGATGCAAATAACCCCTTTGGTATTTCAGCCAAAGATGCACAATTGTAAAAAGTATACTCAAACATCCCCCATGCATTTCCCGACAAAGAACTAAACAACTCTTCTGGTATACTTCTCAAAGCACTACAATATGAGAATGTATAGCTAAACAAATTTAATGCATTACCAGAGATAGTTGCGAACAAATCTTTTGGAATATTTTCTAATGCAGAACATCTTGCGAACGTAGAATCAAACATATGTTCTGCACTGCCCGTCACACCATCAAACAATGTTTTTGGTACCGTTGTTAAATGAGAACAACCACTGAACGTTTTATAGAACATATTAGCAGTATTACCACTAAATATCGCCCCAAGACTGCCTTCTATGGTGGAGATATACTTATAAGCATTTCCTTCAACGACTTCGGCAGTATTGTTACCAAAATCTATCGCCGCAATAAATGCGACATCCGAATACTTTGTTGCTTGACCTGATAGTCCGATTGTGTATACTCCGCCCTTTTTATATGTATGCCGAATACTTTCTCTTGTTGTGTCTGTTTTATTTATCAATTCAACATTGCCATCACCCCAATCAATCACATAGTTACCAGCCGCAGACAGAGCAAACATAAACGTGGTATCATCCGACATATTAATTGTTGTTATTGTAAATTCTGGTTTAAATTTGCATTCGCCATCGACCAGTTCAAAGTTTTCATTACATTTAAAATTAACTTCACACATTGTTTGTTCGGCATCGCATGTACCACCAACGTACTGTTTACCAGTCGTAACTGTTGTACCGTGTGTGCATGTGGCATTATCTGGACATTCTTGTTGTGTGCACTGCTGTTCACATGTGGTATAGCATTGCGAAACATCTGTGGCACCAGTTGCATCTGTGGTATAGCCATCATCACATGCTGTTTTGATATTATTTGCACAATATGCCCCAACAGGACATACAGTGCATTCATTGCCATTCAGATAATAACCAGATTCACATGTTTTTAATACACAAGCACCACCAATCATTTCATACCCTGTGTTACATGTACACTTTGTTGCACCGGATGTGCTGGTTGAATTTTCGGGACATGCTTTGGAACATCCTGATACACCAGGCGTTGCCGTACCAGAACCATCGCAATATGATCCTGCGACACACGTTTTATGGGTCGTTCCATCAAAATATTTTCCAGATTGACACGGTTCTGAATAATATGTACAAAAACCAGAACTTAGACCCGTTGTACAATTCGTAACAGACGTATTCCCAGACATATCAGATAATTTAGTATGACCGGATGGACAACTGGATGCATTTGTAACAACAATACTATCTGGTTCCGATATCTTAACATACCCTGTTGGACATGAAACATCAGCATAAACTAATACTGGACATACGCATAAAAATGCAAGACATATTAATAATTTTGCAAATTTTAAAAATCTCATCCTAAAAGTCCCCGTATTAGTTATGTGTTATTATGACATGTTATTCGTATAATTCACCCATAACTGCATTAAAGAATTCGGGATTAGCACTTTTATTACCTAACTTTCCCGCACACGTTGCCGCACAATACTGTGTGCAACGATAACCACTGGTCTGTCCACCTTCGTCAAAAAATTCTTCGGCAAAAACCCAACGTGAAACAACAGGTTGAACAATTTTACAAAAACAACTGGTATTTCCTGCCGTATTTGAATCAAAATGAACAGATTTTTTATGTAAAACACCGTTTAAATCACGTCCTTCGTACCAGGCACCACATACCGCAACACCGTGAATAGACACATCACCACATACAGCACCCCAATCAGTTTGACCATTGTCTGTGGTCTCAGAAGTACAAGTCGATTCTGTACCCATCGCAATACATTTTGTCGCAGCATGACAAACACATGTCGCAAATACAGCAAACAATGAAAACATAATTACTTTCTTCATTTTTCCATCCTTTCTTTTATATCTTTAACACGTTCAAGAAGTACTTGTGCACACACAAGAAACATACAAACACCGCAAAAATCCAAGATTTTTTTGTATTTTTGAACATATTCTTCCCTTCTATCTTGATTGTAGTGTAGAAAAAACTTCAATATCGACGCAAGTATAAAATTTCAAAAAAAATGTATTGGCAATAGAATTTATTACTGCTAATATCCAAATCATGAAAAAGAAACTGACTGCTTTATTTTTTATATTATTTTCAACTGTTGCATACGCAGACTTTAACACCAAAGCCAAATCTGCCTTTTTAATTGATTATGATTCTGGGGCTGAAATTGTTGCAAAAAATGCAGATACGTTAATGCCACCATCTTCGATGATAAAACTGATGACGTTGGCGGTGCTGTTTGATGAAATAAAAAATGGAAATTTAACCCTGGATTCCAGAATTACTGTTGGCGAACACGCAGATTATAATCGCCCTGAATGGTACCCTGCCAGTAAGATTTGCCTGGTTACGGGTCAAACAATTTCTGTACGTGATTTAATTCTGGGGATTATTGTGCTGTCTGGGGGTGACGCATCTGTTGTTGTCGCAGAACATATCGCAGGTTCAGAAAATGCCTTTACTGCAAAAATGACCGCCAAGGCACGTGAAATAGGTATGGAACAATCAACATTTGGTAATGCCAGTGGACTGCCAGATCCAAATAACCTGATGACCAGTCGTGAACTGGCAACTTTGGCAACACATTTGATTTCTGATTATCCTGATTTGTATCCTATGTTCGGCACAAAAAGATTTGAATTCAAAGAACATAAAACAGATTGGTGCCGTGATTGGGGACGCACACACACTGTTAATTATAATAAACTGTTGTTCAATATGCGTGGTGCTGACGGATTGAAAACAGGTCATACATCCGAAGGTGGATATGGCATGGTTGCCAGTGCAAAAATTGGTGGCCGTCGCCTGATTGGTGTTATCAACGGTTTTAATGGCAAAGGACATGATGCACTGGCAGCAGAAATGAAAAAACTGTTGGAATATGGTTACGCAAATACAACTGGTAAAACTTTCTTTGTCCCAGGTGATACAATCGCAGAAATACCGGTATGGTATGGCCGTCAGCCAACGGTTATCGCAACAGTTGCAAAACCATTTGCAATTACAGTTGATAAAAAGGACGGACTGAAAAATATTCGTGTTCTGGTCAGATATAATGAACCTGTTGTTGCACCTGTGCGTACTGGGGACGAAATCGGCGAAATAATCGCACAACAAAGTGGTCGTGTTATTGCACGTGCACCAATTGTTGCGAAAAATAAAGTCAGCAAAACACAATTCTTTGGTCGTGTATTTAAAAATATCAAGGTTATGTTAGGATTATAAAATGGCACCACGTAAAAAAGAATCTTCTGCATACACTTTTCCGCATCCAATGGAAAACGAATACTTGGTCGGTCACAGCGATACATTAAACAACTTTATCAACGCATGGAATAATCGTGACGTTCATCCAATTCACCCTGTATGGATGTTAACTGGCCCAATGGGTATCGGCAAAGCAACATTAGCATACAAAATCGCAAAAATGGTTTATGGAAATGTTGGCGACTTTTTCATAATCGACCAAGAAAGAAATATCGACCAACACGGCAAACCAAAACCAGACGGCAAGGTGATTTCTGTTTATACAGTACGTGCAATGATTGATAAAATGCAAATGTCATCTATGTCTGGGGATTGGCGTGTTGTACTGATTGATTCTGTTGATCAATTAAATACTGCCGCGTCAAACGCAATATTAAAGTTATTGGAAGAACCGCCAGCAAAAACATTGTTCTTGTTGGTTGTGCATCAACTGGCAAATGTTTTGCCAACAGTTCGTTCCCGTGCACGCGTTGAAAAAATGCGACCGCTGACAATATCAAATCTGCGTGAACTGTGTGTCAAATTTATCCCAGACGCAGATGTCAGCACTGAAACGTTAAAGTTATCAAACGGCAGTTTTGGCAGAATTGCATCCTTGAAACAATCTGGGGGGGATGAGATATATGCAGAACTGATTGAATTCTTGAATAACCCACGTGCAAATAGTGGCGACGCAATGGTGCTGGCAAAAAAAATCGCAGCAGACACAGCATTACATGGTATTTTGCTGGATGCGATTGCGTACTTTGGATTGGCAGAATTATATCCGCAAGCTACGCATGCAATTAACGATATAAAAACACTGTATCTGGAACCAGAAATTGGAATATTTAAAATCATTATGGAAATAAAAAAATGTTTATAGATACACACTGTCACCTGACAGATAAATATACCGATGGTTTGGATGCAGTTATAAAAAATGCACATAATGCAAACGTTCGGGTTATGATTTGCCCAACTGCCGATCCGAACGATATACAACAGGCACTGAACATCGCAAATTCATACGATAATATTTATTGCACAATCGGAATACATCCAGAATATTCAGATTCAGACGCAACAAAATTTATAACTGATGATATTTTGCAAAATCCGCGTGTTGTTGGTGTTGGTGAAATCGGTCTGGATTATCATTACAGCCCTGACACCAGAAATGCACAAATCAAATTATTTGAACAACAATTGGAAATTGCAAAAAAACACGCCCTGCCCGTTGCAATTCACACACGTGATGCAGAATCAGATACAGCAGATATATTAACTGGCGATATTCGTGGCGTTATGCACTGTTTTACAAGTTCGTGGGATTTGGCAAGAAAGATGTTGGACCGCGGTTTTTTCTTTTCTGCCAGTGGCATTCTGACATTTAAGAATTCAGAAGAAATTCGGGAAACGTTTTCCAAGATTCCAATCGACAGAATTGTTATTGAAACAGATGCACCATATTGTGCACCGGTACCGCATCGCGGCAAAATATGTGAACCATATATGGTCGTTGAAACAGCGAAAGTATTAGCCCAAATAAAAAATGTTGATATAAATGACTTGGAAAAAATATTAATGCAAAATGTAAAAAATCTGTATCCAAAAATACAATTTTAAAACCCGCAATTGCGGGTTTTATTTTATCGTTTGTTTTGTTTAATTGAATCTAAAATCGATTGCGTTAAAACAGGTGTTTCGTATTCAAATTCGAACACATTACCCAACTGCTGTAATCTTTGTTTATTCTTTGGTTCGCGTAATGATAATGACACAGTTGAACAATAACGTATATCATGAAAAACATACGTATCAAACCCTAAATCATATAACAATTTTTTTACATAATCACGACCATATATCGTATTTGCATGACATTGACCTTTCAGAAAACGAGGTTTAAACACAATAACATCTTCTTCTGCCAGAAAAGTTATTTTGCAAATTGAATTAATTTCATCAACTATTTTTTTAGTGTTAGTTATTTTATTTATTAATGTTCTTATTGCATTTGGCGAAGTTAATTCACTTTTTGTATGAGGACCGATTAACGGTGTTCTGCGCACAATATCATCAATATTATATTTTGACATTTTTACCCTTTGTTAAGTTTCATAAAACAGATTAACACAATCTATTATATTTGCAATTTATTTTTATGTGTGTAAAATATACTACGCTATGGCAAGAAACATCATAAAATTTGGTCAGGTTTCTGAAAATCGTAAAGCACGATTTAATTACTCTATTGAAGACACAATAGAGGCTGGCATTTCATTGACTGGTGCAGAAATAAAATCAATTCGATATGGATTGGTCACAATTATTGACGGATTCGTCCAAAGACGTGGTGACAATCTGTTCTTGGCTGGCGTTGAAATTCAAAAATTACCAACTGCGGCACGTATTGTTAACTTTGATGAACGACGCAGTCGTCAATTATTATTGCACCGCAATCAAATCAATCGACTGATTGGAAAATTACAAGAAAAAGGTGCAACAATTGTACCGTTAAAAATGTACTTTAATAACCGCGGAAAACTAAAGGTGTTATTAGGCATTGGTTATGGTAAAAACAAAGTCGATAAACGCGAAACAATAAAACGGCGTGAATGGGACAAAAGCAAAGCACGTATCCTGAAAGACAAATAATTCAAAAAGCCTTGATTTTCAGTATTTTTTGCACTATCATTAAGCGTGTAGTCAGAGAGAATATGGATATACACATAAAGTATCCACACATATTTGCCCATTTGTATTTTTATTTACACTGTTGAAATACCATGGGTATAGGTGCATGGTCACAGATTCACTACGGATAAAGACATGGTCTTTATTGGCAATGAATTGGGTGACTGTGCGAAACATTAACAAAAACAAAGGATTATAAATGGTAAAAGTAAAAGAAAAAAAAGTCGCACCAAAAAAAGGCGAAAAACCAAAAACACCAAAGGCAATAAAGGGCCAAAACAAACACGAAACAGACGCAAATGATGACAAAGTCTATTTTATGGCGTTGGGCGGTCTGGAACATATCGGTCAGAATATGTACCTGTATAAATACAAAGGGAAATATCTGATTGTTGATTGCGGTATGGGATTCTTGGACGAAGAAATTGGTGCTGGGGATGTTCAATACTGCGATACAACATGGTTGGAAAAACGCAAAAAAGACGTTATCGGTTTTATCATCACACATGGACACGAAGACCATATCGGTGCATTGAAATACATATGGCCAAAGTTTAGAAAACCTATTTATTGCACACGTTTCCCTGCTGCGATATTGCGTCAGACATTTGCAGGAATTGAAATGGACTTTGATCCAAAGAAAGACATTGTTGAATTTGACCACAATGGTGCAACATTGGATTTGAACCCATTTGAAGTCGAAACATTTCACGTTACACACAGTATCCCAGAAGCACAAATGCTGATTATTAAAACAGGTGCTGGTAAAATACTGCATACTGGGGACTGGACATTTAACGATGATATTCCAATCGAAGCACCAACAGATTTTGCACGATTGGCAGAAATTGGTTCTGATCCAAAATTGTTGGCATGTATGTGCGATTCTACAAATTCTTCACGTCAGACAAAACAAGTCACAGAAACACAGGTTCGTGACACACTGACAGAAATCATGAAAAATGCCCCAGGTCGTGTAATAGTCACTGGTTATTCACGCAGTTTGGCACGTATCAAAATGTTTGCCGAAGCCGCACGTGCTGCTGGTCGTATCGCTGCAATCAAAGAACGCAGTAATCCAAATCCAGTACCATACGTTGGTTTGCCAGAATTCCGTGAATTGGGTATTAAACTGGGATATTTAAACAAAGATGATGTTTACACACATGGTGAAATCAAAGATTTGCCAGCAGAAAAACAAGCGATTTTCTTGACCGGTTCACAGGGTGAAAAATTCGCAATGTTGACACGTTTGTGCCACGGCCAGGTAAAAGAAATGAAACTGATGCCAACAGATACTGTTGTATTCAGTGCAATTATTATTCCAGGTCGCGAACAAGATGTTTCTTATCTGTACAATAAATTGGCACGTATGGGCGTAAAAACACATACAATCTTTGATACAGACAATCTGCATGCCAGTGGTCACGCGGGTCGTCCAGAATTGGAAAAATTCTATGATATGGTACACCCACAGGTATCTGTTCCAATGCACGGTGATTACATTAATGAAATGTTAAACGGCAAAATGGCAATGGAACGCGGTGGTGCAAAACATATGATGGTTGTACATAACGGTGAAATGATTGCACTGTCTGATGGTAACGAACCATATGTTGCAGAAACAATCGAAACAAACTATGTCGTTATGGAAGGCGAAACAGAACGCAGTGCAAACGACCAGGTTTATAAAAACCGTAAAAAGATTGCGTCAAATGGTGCAGTATTTGTTACCCTGCCAATCGATAAACGCGGATTTTTAAAGGGCGTTCCAGAAGTTTCCAGTGCTGGTATCTTTGAAACAGACGAAACAGGATTCATGAAACGTCAAATTCAAATTGAAATATCCAAAGCAATTGATGGGTTGACCAAGGCAGAACGTAAAGACAGAAACAATCTGCATCGTGCCGTTCAAACTGCATCAAACAAGGTTGTACGTGCCGCATTGGGTTCAGACAAAAAACCACAATACAGCGTACACTTTATTCAGAAATAAAAAAATCCCCCAAACGGGGGATTTTTTTTATAAATGAAAATTATTTTTTCCAAAATGCAAAACCACGACGTGATGATTTTTCTTCGCGTTGTTTGCGTTCTTCGGCCGCACGTCTGCGTTCTGCACGACGTTCTTGGAATCGCAATGCAGATTCTTCGTCGCGTTGAATAACAGCGATTGTTGTTGCCGACAATTTGCCATTTCGTACTTCTTCTTCGAATTCGACAATGTCGTTTTCGTTTAAAAATCTGATACCAGCGGCCTTTAATGAACTGGAATGAACAAATACATCATCTGTGTTGCCGTCTGCGTTTGGTGTATCCGGACTAATAAAGCCGAAACACTTTTTACCATTATACCATTTTACTTTTCCTTGACGCATAATCGTAATCCTTTGTTATGCTTGTTATGGTTCTGTAAGACAGATAAGAACCTGATACAATTTTTACATTTTTGACCAATTAAAGCAAGGGGAATAAAAATACCCGCCAAAACTGCGGGCATTTTTAGTCTTTTTTATAATATCGCTGAACTTCATTCATAACAAAGTTAAACAATTTTCCAGCCTGGCTGGTTGCAGGAACGTTCCAGTCGCGTTGCATATATGGCATTGCAGCAACCAAGATAAAACGTGCCATAAAATGGAAAATATGGCTTTCCTGATGCTTTGACAGCTTTACAGGTGCATCTTCAACATGAAACACTTCGTTTTCCAATGCATCGTCCAATTTTTCCAAAATATTATCCAAAACTTTTGCTGGATAATATAAGGTACATTCTTTTGGAAAACCTTCGAATATAGAAATGTTATTGTTTCTGGAATACAAAATATTCCAACCAACACGTTCAAACAAATCTTCCAAGCACTGACAAATCATACGATTATAAGATTTTACACCATCTTCCATAAAATCGGCCAATTTCGCTTCGATGTTATCAAATTTTACATTTTTCTTTTTACGTGCAACTTCGTACGCACCGTGTGTTTGGCGTTCAAACTCAAAAAAGGTTCTAACCTGACAGATAATTTCCATCGGGATAACAACATCCGGATTTGTACTGATATTTAATATAACCTTGGCATCACGATAGTTGCGTGGATTCTGCATATTATAGAAATTATCACGAACAGATAAAATTCTGTCAGGCATAATTTCATACAAACGTTCGATAAATAAACGTGCCTGAGGTATCAAATCGAACAAACATTTTACACGCCATACATCTTGTAATCTTCTATATGGTGGCACAACCTTGTCAATTGCACGGATTAAATCCACAGCGATTTTTTCATGACCGCCGCCAATAATAGATAAAACAGTTTCAGATGCAGAAGTGATATATTTTTCAGAAAACTTTTCATGGATTTTATCTGAAATTGCACGTGCAGAAGCAGCCCTGTCATGAGAAACCAAAACATCGTGTGCCGCGTTCGCAACATTATTAACATAATCCGAATAATATTTACCTGTAATCTTATCCAATGCCCTGTCTATCTTCTTTTGAGCAGCAACGATAACCGTCACAATAGACGACACAGACAAGTCAATTTTATGTCCGGCAGAACTGGTAAAAAACTGGTTACGCATCGGATCTGCGTCCAAACGATGATTTACCAAGTATGGAACCAATGGATTAATATCAGAAATTCTGATTGGTTCATCAATCGCACTGTCTGATTCATAGTCATAACGCGTAACAGGTGCCTTGGGTGCACCAAAGGTTTTGCCCAAGACATAGAAAACTTCACGTAACCAAGTCATACTGTCTGAATATAAACTGTGTAAGTATTCAGCGGAATCTTTATCAATACGTCCATTTTCCAATGCACGATCAATCGCTGCCAAATTCTTGGCATCGTTATCAAGCGTCTGTATATTAACGTCTGTAGTCATAACTGTATGTAACATGATTGTCCTGTTATTATTTCATCATCGGGAACAACACAATATCGCGTGCTGTTGGTTGGTCAAATATTATGCATGCCAATCTGTCAACCCCCATACCAACACCAGAAATAGGAGGGAAACCATGTTCCATCGCACGAACAAAGTCGTTATCTGGGTTAAACGCTTCGTCATCACCATTGGCAATATTCTTGGCCTGTTCTTCGAACGCTGCCAACTGTTGGATTGGGTTCACAAGTTCTGAATACCCCTTGCAGATTTCTGCACCGCACACCAACAACTGATACATATCAATTCTGCGTTCATCTGCATCGTTACGACGTGCCAATGGAACCATATATGATGGATAGTTATACAAGAATGTTGGGTTTACAATACTGCCACGGATTTTGCGTTTGTAAACATAGTCAACCAATGTTGGAATCGATTTCAAATCTTCCAGTTCATCCATCGGGAACATACCTTCGTCAACCAGTTTCTGACGCAAAACATCAACATCATCAAAGTCCAAAATATTGCAACCAAAGAATTCGTTCATCTTTGCGGTATAGTCAATCATTTCATATTTACTGAAATCCAATGGAGTGCCTTGGTATTCAATCTGTAATGTACCACGGCACTTCATCAATAATTCTTGAATCAGTTCCCATGTGAATTTGATATTGTCTTTGTAATCCCAGTATGCAACATACCATTCAACCATTGTAAATTCTTGCAAGTGTGTTGCATCCATACCTTCGTTACGGAAGTCTTTGGCCACTTCGTAAACGCGGTCAAAACCTGCACCGATTGCCTGTTTCAAGAATAATTCTGGTGAAATACGCAACTGAAAGTCTGCATCCAATGCATTATGGTGTGTTGTAAATGGGCGTGCAGCCGCACCAGATGCAATATTTTGCAGAATTGGTGTTTCGATTTCCAAGAAACCATTTCTGTTCATATAATCACGCCAATATTGTGTCATCTTGAAACGACCCAACAATGCATTTCTGGCATCTGGATTAGAAATAATATCCAAATAACGCTGACGATATCTGGTTTCCATATCTGTCAGACCATGATATTTTTCTGGCAATGGACGTAATGCCTTGGCCAAGATTTCATAATTAGAAACCTTAACCGTTAATTCGCCGGCTGTTGTGTGATATAAAGTACCTGTGATACCAATAAAATCACCCAAGTCAACATTTGCCTTCATGAATTTGTAATTTTCTTCGCCCAGTTCTTCACGTGACATAGAAAACTGAATTTCGCCGTTAATGTCATAAATACGACCAAACATCAATTTACCCAACCAACGCAGTGCAGTTACACGACCCGCCAACTTTACAGGTGTGTCATCTGCCAATTCACGTGCAGATTCAATTGTATGTGTACGGTCAAATTTATCTTTCCATACAACGCCATCACGTGCCTTGATATTTTCAGCCTTTTGCAAACGTGCAGTCAGTTCATTTGTTGATATTGGTGTTGTATTTTGTGACATTTTCTTTTTTCCCTTGTGTTTTTATTAAAAAAACGGACGCATAATAGTGCGCCCGCAGTTTATTTTCTGTTGGTCGCACTGTATTAATTAAAGCGTTTCAAAGAACATTTCATAACTTTTATGCACCCTGTTTTTTATACAATAAAACCGTCCATGCGGACGGTCTTATGAATTCTGGTGCGAGCAAAGGGGCTCGAACCCTCGACCTCAACCTTGGCAAGGTTGCGCTCTAGCCAACTGAGCTACGCTCGCATTGCGTGGTATATATTGACATATATTTTTCACAAATGCAAGAACTTTTTTTATTATCTTTTCTTTACGTTCTGTTCTGCAAATTTCAGCACTTTTTCAGACTGCTTTGTCTTTGCACGAATGTCATGTCCCAATTCGCGTACAGCCGCATTTAACAAAGAATCTGTCGCCTGTTGCTTGGCGGACGCTTTTAAATATTCTTCTTGGAAACGCAACATATTTTCATATTGCAACGAATCCAATGTATATTGTTTTTTCGCCTGTTTTAACTGCTCCTGTTGTGTTTGATGTGTCAATTCTTGGTTTATCATTGACGCACAGGTGTTCATCGCAATAAATATCAGCAACAGTGCTGCTATTTTCGGGCTAGTATTTGTGACATCTACTTTTTGCTTTTCCATATTTTACTCCTTTATCTTAAAACCATGTCCATGGTTGAAATACTTTTAATAAACCCAGCGCAGTGCGTTTATCTGCATATGTGTGACCACAGCGTGGACATACATTAAATGGCTTTATCATTGCCTTGACCTTTTTGGACACCAAGAACCACAAATACAATCCAATCGCCCATGTTGCAAATACCAATCCCCACGCAACAAAACCAAAGTATCTATCGACAGTATTTGTAATAACTGTGATTGTTGTTACATCTGATGCAGACAAATCATTATAAATCTTGGTTGCAACACCCCAACTGGATGGACGCCATGGATATACATGTTCAATACCATAATTGGTCAACAATGTTGTACCCAAACCGCCAGACTGTTTATCCAGTGCATTTTTTATTGCGGTATCCATCATCGCATCAATTTCCAGTTGTGCAGTACGTGTTAAATCTGATTTGATTTTATCTAACTGTTGATTAACCTTGGCTGCGGTATTATCAACCGACGCGATTGTTTTGTTTGCAGTATCCACAGTTTTATCAACATTTGCAACTGCCTTGTCAACACCATCTGTTTTAACACCAAATTTATTTGCCAAACCAGTCAGTTTTTTTACACCACTGGTCTTTTCAGATACAGCAGCCGTTTTTTCTTTTGCGGTTGCAGTTTTGTCTGTCACTTTATCGACCGCCTGTTCTGCAACTTTTACCTTATCAATTGCAACGGCGATTGGCTTTTCTAAATTAATTGCACCGGCCACAGAATCTAATAACGCTTCGTACTGCTTTACAATACCCTTTTGCAGGTCAAAGAACATAGAAACAACAATAGATTTCTTTATTGGTTGGGAATAAGTATTTTTTACATGTAAGGGGAACCACACCAACAACACAAACCATATAAGCGTTATAACTGCAAATGTACGTTTGGTTATCGTTACAAAAGATTTCTTTTTTGCGACAGTTTTCGCCCCGCCCATATCGATAACTTCGACTTGTTTTTTTGCTTTCTCCATTTTTGCCCCTTTTTCTTCCTTGTCTGTTTAATTTATTTCTGATGTGACATAAATTTTTCTATTTGACCTTGGTTCACATCAAATAACATTTTATACGCTGGGTTGCTTTCATGTGCTTCGACCATTTGTTCAATCGTATCATGATACACGCGTGCGGACGCTTTGTCACGAAATGTATGAATTTGCGGTGTTGCAACCATTTCATATTGGTTTGTTTTTTTAATCTTGTTACATGCCAATGTATAAACAAAAGATAATGCATCTGTAAAATTCTTGGCAACCGCCAAATATATCTTGTCATCCATATCTAATGTCAAAATCGGTTTATTTGCACCCATATGTTTTATTCTCCTGTATAGTTTTTAATAAACTCTGCCTTGAATTGAGCAAAATTACCCTGCTCTATTGCAGTTCTGATATCACGCATCAAATCTTGATAGAACCACAGGTTGTGTTGTGTTAACAATGTCGCACCCAATATTTCATTACACTTTATCAAATGATGAATATATGCACGCGATAACTTGCATGCAGGACAACCGCATTTATCATCCAGTGGTGCATTATCTTCACGAAAACGTGCATTACGCATATTCATTGTACCGTGTCTGGTAAATGCCTGGGCGGTACGTCCCGCACGTGTTGCCATAACACAGTCAAACATATCAACACCACGTTCAACAGCCCCTAATATATCCAATGGTGTGCCAACACCCATCAGATATCGTGGCTTGTCCGTTGGCAATAATGGGGTCGTTGTTGCAATCATATCAAACATAACATCTTGGGGTTCGCCAACAGCCAACCCACCGATTGCGTATCCATCAAACCCAATCGCAGTCAATTCACGTGCAGATTTTTCACGCAAGTCCGCAAAATCTGCACCTTGGACAATACCAAAAATACCGTATCCAGGTCTGTCAATAAATGCATCTTTACTGCGTTTTGCCCAGCGAGTTACCATATCAACATTTTTTTCAACACGCTTTCTGTCGGCAGGCAATTTTAAACATTCATCCAATACCATTGTGATATTTGAATCCAGTTGGTGCTGAATATGCACAGAATCTTCGGGACGTAAAAAGTGTTTTTTGCCACCGTCAAAGTGCGATGTAAATTGTACACCTTCTTCACTCATTTTGGTCAAGGTTGACAGACTCATCACTTGGAATCCGCCACTATCTGTCAGAATTGGTCCCTGCCAGCCACCAAATTTATGCAAACCGCCCATTTTTTCAACCAAATCACCACCTGGACGCATCATCAAATGATATGTGTTACCCAAGATAACCTGGGTACCTGTTGCGGCAACCTGAGCCATTGTTAATGCCTTGACCGTTGCAGCAGTACCAACTGCCATAAATGCGGGTGTCTGAAATGTACCGTGTGCAGTTTCAACCGAACCACGACGTGCATTTCCATCTGTTGCAATCAAATTAAACTTTAACGACATTATTTATCCCCCTGTTATCTATCTGGCCCACTGTTTTGCATTTGATTTGCGATAGTATTTTCTGCAGTTGCAATATTAGAATTCGGGAAATTCTGTTTCCAAATCGCACCTAAATCCGCATTAAAATCTGGTCCTTTTGTGATAATAGATATCGGCATATCAAAGAAACCTTGTATATGCTTTTTAACATCCAAAGCAGTTATATTTTTTAACATTTCCATTGTTCCATAAACATCATACAAATTACCTGTATATCGATATTTTTCTAATAATTCTTCACTTCTTTCTTTGCTGGAATCAAACCAATCAGCATCACCAAGCAGACAACTGGCTTTATATCTTTTCAACCAATCATCTGTTATTGTTTCTTTGTTATAAACACGGGCACATGTTTTAGCAATCAATTCTGTCACCTTGGCCACGTTTTCTGGTGCACATTCTGTTTCTATTAAATGAGCCCCTTTTTCACCGCCAAATGAACTGATTGACACACCGTACACCAACCCATTTTTCTGGCGAACTTCTTCATAAATTTCTTCACGCAAATATTTCTTGAAAAGTATTTCATTTGCACGTTCCAAACGAACAGAATCTTCAAATCCAAAACGTCGCGGTATTGCGATACAAACAGATGTATTTTTTGTGTGTTCTGACGTTTCATGTGATATTGTATGATTACGTTTTTGTGCTTTGTTTTCTGGAACATCATGTGTTGGTAGAAATGCAAATCTGTCTTCCAACTGTTTTAACACGGCACCTTTATCTGATATTTTTCCAGAAATTACAATTGTGCAATTTTTGGCAGACAAACGTTTTTTGCCCCAGTCAATTAACTGTTCACGCGTGAACGATTGTATATTTTCTTTTGGTCCAATTGTCTGATAGCAATACAACGAATTACCGAATAATTTATTGGACAACAAGTCCGTCCATTGTTTATCTTTATTGTCTTGTCCGCGACGCAATTCATCCAAAATAACAATTCTTTCCCGTTCTATACGATCTGGGTCAAAACGCGAATTTTGTAATTGATCGGATAATAAATCTATTAATTTATCTAAATTGTCCCCTATGATACGACCATGAAACTGCAATTCTGATGACGAAGTAAATGCATTTGATGCCCCACCATTATCTTTCAAGAAATTTTTTATATCTCTTGACTCAGGAAAGCGTTTTGTACCCTTGCACAACATGTGTTCACAAAAATGTGTTATACCATATTCGTGTGGTAATTCATCACGTGAACCCGTGTTAAAGCTGACTTTAACAGATGTTGTTTCGATATCCATCGGATCCAGTATAACAGTAACACCGTTTGACAACTTATGTAATTCTGGTTCGTATTTCATTATCCTTCCTTTTTAAACAATAAACAACAATCACCATAACTGAAAAATCTGTATTTTTCAACAACAGCATGTTTATATGCTGACTTCATTTCTGGTAAACCTGCGAACGCAGAAACCAACATAAACAATGTCGATTTCGGCAAATGAAAGTTTGTCAGCAAAACATCAACTGCACGAAATTTATATCCAGGTGTAATAAATATTGATGTTTCAGTACAAATTGGTGCAACACGATGCCCTAATGTCGCATTTTGTGCGGCACTTTCCAGTGTTCGCATAGATGTCGTCCCAACCGCAATTACACGTTTTGCATTATTAATAATTTCTGCTTGTTCTGGGGTAATACAGCACCATTCACTGTGCATTTTATGTTCTGATAAATTTTCTGTTTTAACAGGCATCCAAGTACCTGCCCCAACATGTAATGTAACATTTACAATTTGTGCACCACGCTGTTTGATTCCATCTAATAATTCATTAGTAAAATGCAAACCCGCAGTCGGTGCCGCCATTGATCCCAAAGGTGATGAATACACCGTCTGATAACGTTCACGATCTTCGGATTGTTCTTCGCGTTTCATATATGGTGGCAAAGGCATCTTGCCAACACGATCAAGAACGGAAAATACATCATCACATAAAAACTTTATTTTCAGTCCGCTGTCCGTGTTTTCAATAATTTCTATTTGTGTACCATCGTCCAGCGTTAAAAGTGTGCCGACTTTGATTTTTCCAAATCTTTTACACAAACCCCACCAACATCCATCTGATGTTGCTGTATGTAATGTTATTTCATATTTTCCATCGGCAATAAAACGAGCCGGTATAACGCGTGAGTTATTAAACACCACGACGTCACCCGGCTGTAAAAAATCCAAGAAATTACGTACACAACCATCGGATATATCATTACCATTAACAATCAGCATACGCGATGCATCACGCTGGGCCAGTGGATGCGAAGCGATTAAATCTTCTGGTAAATCAAAATCAAAATCCGATGTTGTTAACATATTCCTTTATCTGGTTTTTTCTTGACCAAGCGCAATGCGTATAGAGTTGATGTCATAGATACGTCTTAAATCTTCGACTGATCGATTGTTGACAGAATCCAAAATAGCATTTCTATACAAATCGGCATCTAAGAGAACAGGTTTATCTGTTGTAGTGCGATATTTTAATGTATCACCCAACGCAATATAATCTTTGAAAAAACATTGATTATTCTTTGCGGTCGATCCACTGATATACATACATGCATCAGCCAAACCATCGTTGTTTGAATCTAAATATACATTATATTCATCTTTTTCAACAACTTTACCCTGTGCAGGTTGTGTCATTAATGATAATGGTACACAAGATACCATCATACCGGCACTAGATAATGTTAATAATACTTTTTTATAGAATTGCATTTTTAATCCTTTTGTTTTGCATTACACATCAAATTATAATACAAAACATAAAATTGTCAAGCCTTGTATCTTATTTTGTTTTCTCGTTCAAACTATTTCTGATTTTCGCAGATTCTAAAATCTGTTCACGTATTTTAGTAAATTCAACTAATGATTTTCCGTTTATTTTACGCACAATATTAAAAGACACCGTATCAGTATTTGGGCGGATATATGTCAATGTATCACCATTTGCAACATGTGGAAATGCGTGTTTGTCATCAACTGTCATTTTATCATCATATTTAAACGCATTATACAATGATGTATCCTTTAAATTTTGAACAATAATTGAATTAGCCTTACGATCCTTAACAATACCTTGTGTACGTTTGGTTTCTGGTTCTATGACAGTATAGCATACAAACAAAAACAACAACACACCCAACACAGCAGGGATTGACGAGACTTCATATTTAGTAGGTGTACCTGAACTTTGTGAATCTTTTTGTTGTTTGATTTCTTCTAATTTTTTCCCATTATTATCCATAAATTCTTTTGGATCGCCACCTTCATGTAAGACTGCCATTGATTACTCCTTTTTATTTTGTGTTACACATCTGTTTTTCTGTATAAATACGCTTCAAGTCTTCAACTGATTTATTATTCACAGAATCCAATATCACATTTCGTGTTGCGATATCTGCACTTAAATTAACCAAGCGCTTGTTTGCTGCACGAAACTTTAATGTATCGCCAATCTGAATATAATCATGAAAATAACATTGGTTATTGTCCTGTTTGCCACCATTAATATACAAACAATTATCAACAGCACCATCACCATTTTGGTCCAGATAGTGATATTTTGTTATATTGACAACGCGTGCAGTAACCGGTTTTGTAATATTAGATACGGGTGCACAAGATGAAATCAATCCCGCACCAGATAAGGTTATTAATACTTTTTTATAAAAATCCATTTTTTATCCCTTGTTATTAATATACCAAAATTAACGTCTACTTCGTATTTTGGTTTACCGCATTACGCACTTTGGCTGCATTCAGCATTTTTTCACGTTCCGTTGCAAAATCCGCCATATTTTTAGAATTAACTGTACGCACAGCATTAAATGACGCAGGTGCTTCTTGTGGGCTGACATATTTTAAAGTATCGCCTCTTTTAATCAGCGGGAACGCATGTTTAGAATCAACTGTCATTGTTTTATCATGTGCAAACGCATAATACATTGATGTATCTTTTATGTCTTGGACATATACAGTGTTTGCATCACGCCATACAACCACACCGTTTGATTTTCTGGTTTCTGGTTCAAACACAGAATATGCCAATATTGCACATCCAATCATAATCAAAGTAAACATTACTTTGGCAGCAGCGGCATCGTGTCGCATTGCATCACGTTTCAACTGATTGTAATCAATCTGTTCTTTATCTAAAAAATCTGTAGTATTCTGAGACATTTTATCAATCTTTTACTTATACTGTTTATTTACCAAATTCCAGACCCTGGTCTGTGTAATTTTCTGCCTTATCTTCCCAATCTGGTTCAACACGTACAAACAGGTGCAAGCGTGCATTTACCCCCCACTGATCTTGTATATCATGACGGGCAGCTGTGCCAATTTGTTTTAATTGTGTACCACCACGGCCAACAACAATCTTTTTATGTCCGTCATTACGAACAGCAATCTTTTGATATATATCCAATACACCTTCGTCATCAACATCAACACGTTCTGTTACAACGTTAATATGATATGGCAATTCTTGGTGGATATATTTATAAATCTTTTCACGGGTCAATTCCGCCAGATATAATTCGTCTGGGACATCTGGAGCATCAACTGTATCAAATAAATATGGCGATTCTGGCATAACGTCCGCCAACGATTTCAGCATTTTTTCAACACCATCGTTTTTCAAGGCGGATACCATAAATATTTCAGACCATGGTGCCATTTGTGAAATTTCAGCCACCATCGGCAACAATTCCAATTTTGCAATCGCATCAACCTTGTTCAACGCAACAAAGATGTTTTGACGATCTTTAATCTTTTCTGCCAACGCACGGATTGTTTCTGTAATACCCTTGGTCACATCAACCAACAGCAACACCGCATCAGCATCAGACACCGCGTCCATCGCGGCTGCAACCATCGCCCTGTCTAATCGACGTGAAGGCTTAAAAACCCCAGGCGTATCAACGAATATTAACTGTTTATCACCCACCATTTTTACCGCACGCAAACGGGTTCGCGTGGTCTGAACCTTGTGCGAAACGATGGAAACCTTTTGTCCCATTATTTGGTTTAATAATGTACTTTTGCCGGCGTTTGTTGGGCCAATTATCGCCACAAAGCCCGAATATGTTTTGTCTGTCATAAGACAACCATAGCACACACATTTCAAAAGTGAACAAAAATCTTGCATATCCGCATGTTTATGCTACAAATAAATTATATGTACAAAGGATATCTAACATGCAACTGACAGGCCCTGAAATCTGTAACAGAATGAACGAAAACAAAAATGGTAAACCTGATATTGTTATCAAACCATTTGATATGCGTTGTCTGGGCAGTAACAGTTATGATTTACATTTGGACGATACATTGCGTGTGTATATGCATACTATACCACACGGGATGAAACCTGCCATTGAATACAAAGGTAATTTACGTGCACACAAAATGCGTGACTGGTTCGAAAATTCGTTGGCATATCAACTGTATAAAATCGAACATCATGAATTTGATCTCATGAATCCAAAATATCTGATTGACCCAACAAACCCAGCACACCACGAAACCATAGATATAAAAATCCCCGAAACAGGTTTAATTTTATCACCGTATATCGGGTATCTGGGGTCAACCGTTGAATACACAGAAACAAGAAATTTATTCCCGTACATTGATGGAAAATCCAGTATCGGACGCAACTTTATACTGAATCATCATACTGCTGGTCGTGGCGATGACGGATTCTGCGGACAATGGACATTGGAAATCAGAACAATGTATCCAACTGTTGTTTATCCATATATGCGTATCGGGCAAATTTATTACGATGAATTCTTGGGGCAACGTATGCCATATAACAGAAACGAACGTAGCCATTATAACGGTCAGTTGGGACCAACACCGGCAGCTGTTGTACCTGTGGACACATTCTTAAAAGAATACAAAAATAAAACAAAATAAAAAACGCCTCAAAATGAGGCGATTTTATTTATGAAAATACGGATTATTTTTATGCAACCAATCAATTGTTGTTGCCATGCCGTGACCATGAACCACTTCTGTATCATCTGACAAATTCAGGTTATACAGATTGTTGATTGATTTAAATAGCATATTCTGGTCACCACCAGGTAAATCATAACGACCAATGGATTCTTGGAATAATGTATCACCAATTATGATTACTTTTTCATCTGGGAAATAATATGCAACGCCCCCCGGTGTATGTCCAGGTGTTTCAATAACACACATATTTAAATTTGGTAAAATTTCAGATTCTGATAATTCCAAAGATGTTGGGCGTGTATCATTAATTGTAATTTGTGGCAAACCAAAATAAGACAACAAATCATTTCCCCAGCCAACCAATCTGAAATCAGCATTATGCAAATACCATGGCACATTGTATTTTTCAGCCAATTTTGGTGCTGCAGATATATGGTCCGGATGACCATGTGTCACATAAATTGCACGCAACGTCAATCCACGTTCGGCCAAGACATGTTCCCAATCGTCTGCCAATCCCCATGGATCAAAAACAACACAATCGCCCCCAGATTTCACAATCACAGATTGTGTGTTTTTTGGGGGCATTTGAATTAATTCAAACTTATTATTTTTTAGTTTTTGTTGCATTTTTGCGTTTAACTGTTTTTTGTTGTTTTGTTTTTGCTGGCTTTTTTTTACCGAATACAATTTCACGAATTTCTTCGCCTGTTAATGTTTCGCGTTCCAGCAATGCGTTTGCCAACTTTTCAACAGTCTTTTTATTTTTAGACAAATGCTTTGTCGCATCATTGTGTGCAGCATCCAACCATGCCTTGATTTCACTGTCAACCAGTTCTGCAGTCTTTTCAGATGCATTTTCCAATGCACCACGAACACCAAATGTGCCGACTTGATTAATCGCCGCCAAACCAACACGTTTGGACAAGCCCGCCGTTGTAATTGAATAGCGTGCCATTCTGGTTGCAGCAGCGATATCGCTTTCTGCACCTGTTGTAATTTTATTCGCACCAAAGAACAATTCTTCGGCACAACGACCAGCCAAGTAAATAGACAGGTTTGCACGGACTTCGTCCAATGTCATAGAAACCTTGTCATCAATCGGCAAATGCTGAACCATACCCAATGCACGACCACGTGGGATAATTGTCGCCTTGTGTATTGGATCTGTGATATCTGCATACATCAGACTTACAAACGCATGCCCTGCTTCGTGATATGCAGTCAGTTTAATATCTTCGGGACGCATTTTGCGGATTTTACGTGGCCCCATAATGATTTTATCGCGTGCTTCTTCGACATCGTCTGGGGTAATTTCACTGCGTCCATTACGCACAGCATGTAACGCCGCCTCATTTAACAGATTTTCCAAATCTGCACCAGAAAAACCTGTTGTGCCACGTGCAATATCTTGCAGGTTTACATCACTGTTAATTTTTACTTTTTTTGCATATAAATCCAAGATTTCACGGCGACCAGCCATATCAGGCAATTCAATATAAACCTGACGATCAAAACGACCCGGACGCAACAGTGCATTATCCAACATATCAGCACGATTTGTCGCACCAATTACAATAATACCTGTATCATTTGCAAAACCATCCATTTCTATCAGCAACTGATTTAATGTTTGTTCACGGTCTTGATCGTTATATGAATGTGTTGAACGTTTTTGACCAATCGCATCAATTTCATCAATGAATAAGATACATGGTGCATTACGTTTTGCCATTTCAAAGATTTCTTTTATCTTTGCCACACCCAGTCCAACGATAATACCTGAAAAATCGGAACCAGACGCCGCAAAAAACGGTACGTTTGCTTCACCTGCGATGGCACGTGCCAACAGTGTTTTACCAGTACCAGGTTGACCCGACAACAAAACCCCACGTGGAACACGGGCACCCAGACTTTTATATTTATCTTTGTTTTTCAAGAAATCAACAATTTCTGCCAATTCTTGCTTTTCTGAATCAATACCAGCAACATCTTTGAATGTTGTTTTTGGTTTGCCTGTGGCAATTTTTGTCGGATTTTGACCAACCAAACTGCGACTGATTCCAGCCGGACCACCACGACGAAATCCACGCAAAATCCAAACAATAAACAATAATGTCAACAACAGTGGTGCAAATGATACAACGCCTTCGAAAAATGTTTTAGATGTATCAATCGTGATTGCAGTGCCAGATTCTGCCAGTTTTGCCAACATTTCTGGATCATACGTAATGGTTGCATTATATTTTGTGCCATCAGTTAATACACCACTGGCATAATCGCCACGAATTTCCATTGTTTTTATGTCGTCTGCACGTCTGATAACATCTGAAAAAGATAATTCAATCGGACGCGATACAGTTGGTATTGTATTCGAAGCCCCCTGCATATTATTCATCATGAACATACGTGCCCCAACAGCAAGCAACAGCACAAAAAACATCGCCAAATACATAGACGCACGATCACGCTGTTTTGATTTAATTTGATTTGGATTTTTTAAGTCTTTTAATTTTTTCATTTTTCTTCCTGATACTTGTTTTTGCACCTTCGGGAACAATCAGAATCTGATTCTTGAAACGTCGTAACGTACAATGCCCCAAAGTAAATTTACAATCTGACTTTAACTTACTTAGTGCAAAGACCAACGAATTCAAGCGTGGCTGATAATTATTCCCCCCGATTGTTTGAATTAATACACCGATAAACTTTAAACTAATATCGGGTGGCAGGTCAAATAGAAAAGAATCAGAAAATAAAGCATAATCATCATATAAAACAGATTGAACCAATGAATCAATATTGCTGTCCAACGCATCACGGGCACGCGACAAATTTTCAATTGCTAATAATATGCGGCTGTCGCTGATTCCCAATTTGTCTGACATAAGATGTCTGTTCTTGCGGATTTTTACACGCGTATAACTTTCATCTTCGTTCATTTCGTCATCAAAATATTTAATATCGTTTTCATCACAATATTTTATTAATTCACTGCGAAAGATGCCCAATAACGGCCGAACAATTTTAACACCATTGCGATATGATTCTGGCTGCATCGCAGACAGACCAGATACACCGCTGCCCCGCGACAAATTCATTAAAAATGTTTCAATTTGATCATCTGCCTGATGGGCAATCATTAATGCATCTATGTTATTTTCCAAACACCAGTCTGTCATAAATTTATAGCGTGCGTCACGGGCGGCCGCCTCTAACCCCGTGGTGGGCTTATCATCCGTCCAATAAAAAACCTGATATGGAATTTGTAATTTTTTACACAAATCAACAACATATTGAGTTTCCGTATCCGCAGCATCACGCAGTCCATGATTAACATGCAGTGCGGTCACATTTAAACCAATTTTTACCGCCCAATGCAATAAACATACAGAATCCACCCCACCGCTGACCGCAACAGCCAAGCGTTTTCCAGAATATTTTTGTGCAAAATCTAAAAACTTTTCATTCATTGATGCATTATTTTATGCTATAATTTGCAAAAATAAAGGAAAAATAAATGGCAAAAAAATTAAAATCTGTTGCTGTGTATTGTGGACATCAGTTTGGTACAGACCCACAATTCGCACAGGACGCATATGCAATCGGTGAAATGTTGGCAAAAAATGGTATTCGCATGGTATTTGGTGGTGGAAATGTCGGTCTGATGGGGACAGTCGCCAATGGTGCATTGGATAATGGCGGTGTGGTCAAAGGCGTATCCACAGATGACGTTATTGCATTACAGGAACCTGCCCACGACGGTGCAGATATGCAGGTTGTTGACGGTGTAAATAAACGTAAACAAATTATGTTTGAAATGTCTGATGCGTTTATTATTCTGCCAGGCGGTATTGGAACATTGAATGAATTGTCAGATATTATGACAATGCAACAAATTGGCGAAACAAATAAACCTTTGTTCTTTTTGAATACAAATCATTTCTGGGAACCACTGGGTGAATTGATTAAACACATGATGGACAATGGATTTGTAGTTAAAACTGATAACTATAATTTTTATACTGCAAATACTGTTTCAGAATTAACAGAACAAATTTTAAACTATTAAAATTCAAAAATCTTGTCACGGGATGTGGCACCACGAACAAGTTTAATGCTGGTCTTTGGAATATTATAATATTCCGCCAGCATTTTTATTACGTCTGCGGTTGCCTTGCCATCTGTTGGGGCAGTCGTTGTATGCACACGCACAACGCCATCGGGTTGAACTTCTATCCGATTTATTTTTGCACGCGGAATAACACGAACTGTTATTTTCATTGATTACAGCCCTGAAACAAATGATTGATATTCTGGACGTTTTGCACCAGAAACCAAATGCAAATGAAAATGAAATACAGATTGCTTGATAAAAGGTGCATTTGCCCCTGCATTTGCCAAACAATTAAATTCGCATTTTATCCCCAACGCATCCGCAGTCTGGACAAAACAAGTCCACAAACCTGTCTGTTCATCTGGACTGGCATTTTTTGCAAAGTCCAAAATGTTTTCATATGGTCCCTTTGGTACGACTAAAACATGATTTTCAAAAATCGGGTTTACATCATAAAAAGACATTGCGTATTCGTTTTCAAAGACGCGGTCGCATGGTATTTCACCACGGATTATTTTTGCAAAAACATTATTTTTATCGTACATATTTTTATTCCCCTTGTATTTATGTCACAGCATATTAAAATATGGACTTGAAATCAATCTTTTTTAGACTATATCAAAGGCATAGGTTTCAAATTCAAGGAGATGTATATGTTTAAACCTTTACACAATTATGTTCTGCTGGAAAGAATCGAAGAAGAAAATATCACAGCAGGCGGAATTATTATCCCTGATAACGCCAAGGAAAAACCATCACGCGGACGTGTTATTGCAACTGGCAACGGCACATACAGCGGCGATGATTTAATCCCAATGTCTGTTAAGGCTGGCGATGTTGTACTGTTCGCAAAATGGGCTGCATCTGCCAACGAAGTTAAAATCGATGGACACGATTATGTATTAATCAAAGAAACAGATATATTGGGAATCTTGGAATAATAAAAGGAATAAAAAAATGGCAAAAGATATTATTTTTGACACAGAAAAAATGGCAGCCGGTGTCGATAAACTGGCAAACGCTGTAAAAATCACTATGGGACCAAAGGGACGCACTGTTGTTATTGAAAAATCATACGGTGCACCGGTTGCAACAAAAGACGGTGTTACCGTCGCCAAGGCAGTATCATTAAAAGATCCACAAGAAAATATTGGTGCACGCATGGTTCAAGAAGTTGCAAAAAAAGCCGGCGACGATGCAGGTGACGGAACAACAACTGCAACTGTATTGGCACAAAAATTAATCCGCGAAGGTCGTCGTGTTATCGCAGCAGGTATGAATCCAATGGATGTAAAACGTGGTATCGACATGGCAACTGCGGCTGTAATTGCTGATATCGATGCACATGCACGCCCAGTCAAAGACAGCAGTGAAATTGCACAGGTCGCAACAATTTCTGCAAATTCTGATGCAGATATTGGCGAAAAAATCGCAAACGCAATGGAACGCGTCGGCAAAGAAGGTGTTATCACTGTCGAAGAAGCCAAGGGACTGGATACAGAAATTGACGTTGTCGAAGGCATGCAATTCGACCAAGGATTTATGTCACCATATTTTGTTACAAACAGCGAAAAAATGTTGGCTGAATTGGATGGTGCCCAAGTTTTAGTTTCTGAAAAGAAAATCACAGGCCTGCAGGCATTATTGCCTATTCTGGAACCAATCGCACAATCTGGCAAACCATTGTTGATTATTGCCGAAGACGTCGAATCCGAAGCGTTGGCAACACTGGTATTAAACCGTCTGCGTGGCGGATTAAAAGTATGTGCAGTAAAAGCACCAGGATTTGGTGACAGACGTAAAGAAATGTTAAAAGATATTGCAATCGTTACAGGTGCAACTGTTATTTCTGATGATATGGGGATGACATTTGAAAATATCAGCCCGATGGTCTTGGGAACAGCAAAGAAAGTTGTCGTATCCAAAGATTCAACCTTGTTGGCACATGGTGGCGGCGACAAGGCAGCAATCGATGCACGTGCCGACGAAATTCGTATGGCAATATCTGCATCAACCAGTGATTATGACCGCGAAAAACTGTCTGAAAGATTAGCAAAGTTGGTTGGTGGGGTTGCTGTTATCAAAGTTGGTGGTATGACAGAAATCGAAGTAAAAGAAAAGAAAGACCGTGTTGACGATGCACTGGCTGCAACCCGTGCTGCAGTTGCCGAAGGTATTGTTGCAGGTGGCGGTATCGCACTGGTACGTGCAGTTAATGCATTGAAAAACCTGAACGGTGCAAACACAGATCAAAACGTCGGTATCGATATCGTACGTCGTGCAATTATCGCACCATGTGCACAAATTGCAGAAAACGCAGGTATGTCCGGCGAAATCGTTGTTGGCAAAGTTATGGAATCAGCAGATTATAATTTTGGTTATAACGCACAAACAAGCGAATACGTTGACATGATGGCAGCAGGTATTATTGACCCTGCCAAAGTTGTTAAAACTGCAATATCTGCAGCAGCAAGCACCGCAGGTGTAATGTTAACAACTGGTGCTGTTATGACAGAAATTCCCGAAGAAAAACCAAACACCCCACAAATGGGTGGTGGTATGCCAGGAATGATGTAAACAAAAAAAATCCCCCAAACGGGGGATTTTTTTATTTCTTATTCCGCAACCATTGGGGCTGTTGCCTGTGGTTTTGGGTGTCTTTTCATTTTGCGTTCATGTTTTGGTGCATGTTTTTTTGCAGCCTTGAATTCTTCGACAGTAACGCAACCGTTTTTATCTGTATCCATCATTGGAACCATTTTTGCCAATTTTGGACATTTTACAACCAAGCATCCATTATCAAATTCTGGACGTGGCATCATTTTAAATGACTTTTTATGGCAGCAGCATAATTTTGCAGATGCAAAACCCAATGCAAAAATAATTACAAACAATACCAATTTCTTGATAAATTTGCCATGGTGACATTTGCAGCCACATTTGTGTTCACAGCAGCATGGTGTATGTTCAACAACCGGTGCAGCCACTTTTTTTGTTGTTGTTTTTTTTGTTGCTGGCTTTGCAGCAGTTTTTTTAGCAACTGTTTTTTTAGGTGCAGTTGTTTTTACAGTTTGTTTTGCCATAGGTTCCTTCCTTTGTTTTGTATGACAGTACAATTTTATTTTATAGAAAAACAGTTGTAAAGAAAAAATTAAAAAATCCCCCAATCGGGGGATTTTTTTTATTTACACAAATCAAACGATTTAATTCAAAGCATCTTTCAAAGCTTTACCAGGTTTGAATTTAGGCTGTGTAGATGCTGGGATTTTAATTGCAGCACCTGTTTGTGGGTTGCGGCCTGTTGTTGCTTTGCGTTTTGCAGATGTGAATGTACCAAAGCCAACCAAGCGAACTTCGCCTTTCTTTTTCAAAACTTTTGTAACTGTGTTGATAAATGCATCCAAGCAGCCAGCTGCTGTTGCTTTTGTAACATTTACTTCGTTTGCGATTGCTTCAATCAATTGTTGTTTGTTCATAGTTTTCTCCTTTCATAGATTCTTAAAGGTGTTCGCAGTGTCCAAGGCAATGTCGCTAGAATCCAAGGTTTTTGATATTTATCAATCCTGAATCACAAGTATTCTAAGGACATTGCCTGTACTGCTTGTTCGAATCGTAGAGAAATCTGCCGTTTAAGTCAAGCACATAATTAAAAAATCGCAAAAAACTGCATTGTTGACAAATTTTTATATATTATGGATGCACTTTATCTGCGTGTACAGCACGGGCCCCAGGCGTATTATTATCGCATAAAACCCAATTACCATTTGCACCGTCAATCTGAACCAATCTGAACGAATCAGGTGTACGTACCAACATAAAAATAATGACAGCGGCCCAAAACAACAACTTAGTAAATGCCCATGGATTCTTATATGCACCCCTGTCAAATTTATCTTTTAATAAATTCTGATACAATGCCCATGACCAAACAGCAGCCAATATCATCGCCGCAAAAACAAATCCGATTACCAATGGACGCTTCGCATGAGCCAGTCCAGCTGCAATTTTAGTCCACACAGAATCCGTCACAGGACATACAAACAATGCATTTGGGGCAACCGCATCTTGTAAAACAATTGGTGCATTTGGCGACAATGATATATCAAAAGAAACCATCAGCACAATCGCTGTTAACATCATTATCGCAAACATCATTGTCGGTTTCATTGTGTTTTCCCCTGCCCTGTACTTTATATTATACCATAAAATACCGGTTGATTTCTATAACTAAAAATATAATTGAAACTGTGCAGAAATATATATACAATATCACCGATAATAAAAGGAATAAAACGATGACATATAATGAAATAAGACAGATTTTCTTGAAATACTTTGAAGAACATGGACATAAAATCGTTCCATCTGCATCATTGATTCCAAACGACCCATCGCTGTTATTCACCGTTGCAGGTATGGTTCCATGGAAAGGTATATTACAAGGTACAGAACCTGCATTTGCACCACGTGTTGCAGACGTTCAAAAATGTATTCGTGCAGGTGGTAAACATAACGACTTGGAAGACGTTGGTTTTGATGGCCGTCATCATACTTTCTTTGAAATGCTGGGCAATTGGTCTTTTGGCGATTACTTCAAAGAAGGTGCAATTGAAATGTCTTGGGAATTATTGACCAAGGTTTTGGGATTGGATCCAAATCGTATCGTTGTAACAACACACTATTCTGATGAAGAAGCAATTAAAATCTGGAAAAAGGTTGCTGGCAAAGACGCAATTTTACTGGGTGACAAAGACAACTGGTGGTCTGCGGGCGATACTGGTCCATGCGGTCCATGTACAGAAATGCATTACGATATGGGCGAAGATGTTCCAGGTGGATTGCCAGGCACCCCAGACGAAGACGGTGGCAGATTTGTTGAAATCTGGAACGACGTATTTATGCAATTTGACAGGGATGCGAACGGCAATTTAACACCACTGCCAAAACAAAATGTTGATACAGGTGCGGGTTTGGAACGCTGGGCGGCAGTATTGCAAAACAAACTGGACAACTATGATACAGATTTGTTTGCAAACCTGAAAAACGCGGTCAGCGATATTACTGGCGTTGCAGAAACATCTGATAATGTTGCCAGTTTCAAGGTTATCACAGACCATTTGCGTTCTGTTGGTTTTGCAATTGCTGATGGCGTTATCCCATCAAACACAGATCGCGGTTATGTAATTCGCAGAATCTTGCGTCGTGCAATGCGTCATGGTCAAATTCTGGGACATCGTGGTGCATTGTTGTCTAAACTGTACCCTGCATTGGTTACTGAAATGGGCGACGCATATCCAGAACTGGCACGCGAACAGAAACGCGTTGTTGAAATTATTCAAAACGAAGAAAACGCATTCGCAGATATGTTGCAAAATGGCATGAAATTGCTGGAAAGCGAATTGCCAAAATTAAACAACAATGTATTGCCAGGCGATGTTGCATTTAAACTGTTTGATACATATGGTTTCCCATTGGATTTAACACAAATGATTTTGCGTGACAAAAATATAGATGTCGATGTTGCAGGATTTGAAAAATCTATGGCCGAACAGAAAGAACGTTCACGTGCAAACACAAAAGGTACACGTATATTCTGGGAATCACAAACAGAATTGGCTGGCACAGATGATATTGCAAAATACGCACCTGTGGATATGCAGTCAACTGTATTATCTATTTTGCGTAATGGCGAATTTGTTCAATCTGCAGACAGCGGTGACGAAGTCGAAGTTGCATTGGATAAAACAAACTTTTATGGCACCCAGGGCGGTCAGACTGGCGACAGCGGTGAATTAAAAGTTGGCGACACAACCGTTATGACTGTAACAGAGGCAGGACGCGTTGATAACGTTGTTATTCACAAAGGAACATTGAACGCACCTATTTCTGTGGGTGACGTTGTATCACCTGTGATAAATGCAAATGTACGTCAACAGACTGCACGTGCACACACTGCAACACACTTGTTACAGGCGGCATTGCGTTCTGTATTAAACGAAGACGTAGAACAGCGTGGTTCCAAGGTATCGCCTGATTCTGTTCGTTTTGACTTTTCATTTGGTCGTGCCATGACAGCAGAAGAAAAACAAGCCGTCGAAGATTTGATTAACAAATGGATTGCGGCTGATATGCCTGTCACACACGAAGAAATGTCAATGGATGACGCGGTTAAACGTGGTGCAATGGCATTATTTGGCGAAAAGTATGGTGAAAAAGTACGCGTTATTACCGCGGGTGACGTATCATGCGAATTATGCGGTGGAACACATATTCATCATACAGGCGAAATTTTAAAAGCCCGTATAAACAAAGAAAAATCTATCAGCAGTGGTATCAGACGTATAACAATGTCTGTTGGTACACTGGCAGAATAAAAAATCCCCCGATTGGGGGATTTTTTTATATCATAAAACGGTATATGGGATATTGTGGAACAAAAATTTTATGGTGCAGATGAATAAGTTTTATTCTTGGATTGCGTTTTGAAAGTCTTGTTCGTTCCAAATGGTTATCCCCAGTTCTTGGGCCTTGGTTAATTTACTGCCAGCATCGGCCCCCGCCAGAACAATGTCTGTTTTGCTGGAAACACTGCCCGATACTGTTGCACCCATGCGTTCCAAGATTTCTTTGGCCGCGTCACGTGTATAATTCATCAGCGTACCAGTCAGCACAACCTTTTTCCCAGCCAACGGACCGTCTGTTTTTATGGTTGTGACCGCCGCATCGCGTACGGCAACCTGTTCCAGTAATCTATTCAACGCATTTATATTATGTTCATCGGCAAAGAAAGATACAATCTGTTGTGCCATTATATCGCCGATACCGTCAACGTTCTTTAATTGCCATTCCTTGGCATTACGTACCGCATCCAATGTACCAAATGATTTTGCCAGAATCTTGGCCGTGACCTGACCAATATCTGGAATTCCAATTGCGTATAAAAATCTGTGCAAATCAACGGTTCTGGCGTTTTCAATCGACTGATTTAAATTATATACAGACTTTTCCCCGAAACCGTCCAGATTCTTTATCGCATCGCCATGTAATGCAATCAATGTAAATATATCCGCAGGCGTTTCAATCCAACCACGTGATATAAACAATTCTAACTGCTTTGTCCCCATGCCATCAATATCAAATCCATGACGCGAAACAAAGTGTTCCAGTTCACCCAAACGTTGGGCCGGACATGCCAATGCGTTCACACATCTGCGTGCAACAGCACCCGCTTCTTGGACAACATGTCCACCACATACAGGACATATATCAGGGAATATATATTCAGATGCGTTTGGATTCTGTTCTGCAACGCCAATAATTTGCGGTATTACATCGCCAGCACGCTGAACAATAACCTTGTCCCCGATGCGGACATTTAAACGTCTGATTTCATCTGCATTATGCAACGTTGCACGCGACACAACAACACCACCAATATTTATAGGTTCCAGTTCTGCCACAGGTGTTAAAACCCCAGTACGTCCAACCTGAATTGTAATATCACGCAAATCGGTTATTGCACGTGCCGCAGGAAATTTATATGCGACTTCCCATCTGGGGCTGTTGGCACGCGATCCCATACGTTCCTGGGTTGCGATATCATTAACCTTTATCACCAGTCCATCAATATCAAACGGTATTTCTGGACGTATCAACATAATGTCATTATACGTCTGTTGTATTTCAGACATATTATGTGCATGCCGTGCCCATGCACGTGTTGTTTTAAATCCCCATGATTCCAATCTGTCAAAGTATTCTGATTGGGTTGCAAAGTCGCGTTCTGATATTTCGCCATAAGTGTATGCAAACGCACTAAGTTTTCTGGTGGCGGTTATTTTTGGATTCAGTTGACGCAGTGATCCAGCAGCAGCATTACGTGGATTTGCAAACTGTTTTTCTGATTCTGCGTTCAGTGCGATAAAATCACTGCGTTTCATATATACTTCGCCACGGATTTCAATAACAGATGGAAAGTTGCCAGATAACCGCTGTGGAATATCGGGAATTGTTTTTAGATTTTCAGTAATATCTTCGCCCATAACGCCACTGCCACGTGTCAGTCCACGCACCAAAACACCATTTTCATATCGAGCAGCATAAGATACACCATCAACCTTTAATTCAATAAACACATCATGGGTCGTTAATTTGTTGTACCAATCGGCCACTTCCCCTTCGTCAAACACGTCTGATATCGACAGCATTGGCACACTGTGAGGGAACGATTTAAATTTATCAGAAACAGCCGCCCCAACATGCGTTGACGCCCCAGAACGTGCCAATTCTGGATACATTTCTTCGATTTCCAATGCACGTTTTTTTGCCGCATCATACGTTGCGTCATCAACAATTGGTGCATCGTTTTGGTGATATGCAATATCCCATGCCTTTAATTTCTGAATCAATTCACTGTGTTCAGACAAAATAAATAAATCAGGTGTGTTTTTCATGTCAATAATTATAGAAAAATCACAGAAATAATACAATATGAAAATATCTTTAAAAATCTTGACAAATCATAATATTGTGATTACATATAATATGACGGAGGCATGTAAAAATGGGCACGAAACTTAGATATTCAGAAGCATACAAAATTGCAACATTGGAAGGTGCAAAACGGTTTGGCATCGTCAAAGCGTCTGAAGATTTCAAGGTTCCTACAAAAACTATTTCACGCTGGAATAAAGAGTATCGTATATATACTGTACAAAAAATGCGTTTTTTTACAGATGAACAAAAGAAAGAAATTTTAACTTATGCAAATCAACACGGATTAACCAGTACAATGCGTGAATACAATATTGCTATTCACACCATGTTAAAGTGGAACAGAACGTTTAAAATATATGAAAATACCGGCCGTCGTACAGATGCAACACATTTAAAAAAACACACCAGAAACGATAAAAAATATAAGTTAGAAGTATTAAATTTTGCAAAAAGATATGGTATCAGCAAAGCAATAAAAAAATATAATATTCCATCTGCAACACTGCAATACTGGAACGCAGAATTAAAGGTATATACTGTACGCAAAACACGTACATTTACCCCTGAACAAAAGGCAAAGATTATCCAAGAAGCAAACGAAACATCTGTTGCCGATGCTGCAAAAAAGCATAAATTATACGGTCATCAAATAAAAACCTGGATGACACAACAACAAAACAACCTGTAAAAAAATCCCCAAATCGGGGATTTTTTTTTTAAATCTTCACACCATATTTACCACGATTAATTGGTCGATAAGATAGTGCTTCGGCCAAATCGGACATTTCAATAGTGTCTGAACCACGCAAATCTGCAATTGTACGTGCCAGACGTTTAATGCGATTATACCCACGTGCAGACATACCCATCTTTTCTGCTGCGTTATTTAAGAACATTGTTAAATTATCATCAAGTGCGGCAAACTGTTCCAGTTCCACCCCATCTAAATGTGCATTAACCTTGCCCTGACGAGAAATTTGTTTTTCACGGGCCACAACCACACGCTGTCTGATTTGGGCACTTGTTTCACGTGGTGCGTTATCATTATTCATTTCCCACGGATTTACCGCATCAACGTCAACATGCAAATCAATTCTGTCCAACAACGGCCCAGATATTTTATTCTGGTACGCTTCGGCACAACGCGGTGCCTTGGAACAAGACAGTGCTGCATTCCCTAAATGTCCGCATGGACATGGATTCATCGCTGCAATCAATTGAAAGCGTGCGGGATATGTTGCATTTCTGCGTGCACGCGAAATCAAAATCCGACCAGATTCCATTGGCTGACGCAGGATTTCAAGCGTTGCACGATTAAATTCTGGCAATTCATCCAAGAACAAAACCCCATTATGTGCCAATGAAATTTCCCCAGGACGTGCATCAGATCCGCCCCCTGCCAATGCCACAGGGCTGGACGTGTGATGCACACTGCGAAATGGACGCGTTGCCATTAATGACTTGTTGTTCAACTGACCTGCAATAGAATAAATTATCGAAGTTTCCAGTATTTCGGACGCCGTCATTTCTGGCATAATTGTTGGCAAACGTGACGCCAACATTGTTTTCCCAGACCCGGGCGGCCCAACCATCAACATTGCATGCCCGCCAGCAGCCGCAATTTCCAGCGCACGTTTTGCAGATTCTTGGCCACGTACTTCTGACATATCCAATGTTGAATTTGTAATACTGTCTGGTGTGGTTAATTCTGGCAGTGGTAATATCTGATTGCCTTTGAAATGATTTATTAATTGCACAACATGAAATGGTGCCAAGATATTGTTATGTCCAGCCCAGCGTGCTTCGGCCCCCTGGTCGCCAGGACAAATAATACCCAAACCATTATTGTTTGCCCAAACACTGGCCGGTAGAACAGCATCTGTCTTTACAATTGCACCGTCCAATCCAACTTCGCCCAATATGACATATTTTTCCAGTTCTGTTTCAGGCAATACGCCAATCGCACACAAAATCCCACACAATATTGGCAAATCAAAATGTGAACCACTTTTTTCAACGTCTGCAGGCGATAAATTTACAGTCAATCGTTTTGGGGGCAAAGATAAATTTAATGCAGACAGCACATTACGTATGCGTTCTGCAGATTCTTTGACCGCCCTGTCCGCCAATCCAATAATATTAAATTCTGGTTTTGACAGCCCAGATGACAGTTGCACCTGAACATCAATCGGCGTTGCATCCATCCCATTAAATATGATTGAATTCAAAGATATCATAATCGGTATATTATAACTTGAATTAAATTTGTGCAAGTTATAATATAGCCAGTGTTATACAAAGGATTTTATATGCCAGCCAAAAATAAAAACGTTGCACGTGAATGGTTTAACACTATTTTTTATGGTGCATTGATTGCTATTATTTTCCGCAGTTTTCTGCTGGAACCTTTTAATATTCCATCTGGGTCAATGATACCAACACTGCATATTGGCGATCACATATTCGTCACAAAATGGACATACGGTTATTCCAGATATTCTTTCCCATTTGGGTCTTGGAAATTATGGAACGGACGTTTTTGGGCAACAGAACCAACAGTTGGTGATGTTATTGTATTCCGAAACCCTGTTAATCAATCCCAAGATTATGTAAAAAGACTGATTGGTGTGCCTGGGGATAGAATCCAGATGATTGACGGACGTTTACATATAAACGGTAAAATGGTTGAACGCACAGACGCAAAACCATATATTGTCGCAACACTGCCAAAATCAATGCGAAGTGTCGGATATTACAAAGACAATATGTCGATTAAAGGAAATAAAATTTGGATTGATAACCAGCCTGCCCCATTTAATTATACGATTGAATATAAATCAGATAATTTCTGTAATATGTATAATGGTGCATGTGGCGTATTCAAGGCAACAGAATACACAGAAACATTGCCAAATGGTGTAAAACACAGCATTGTTGAATTTTCTGATAATGCACCACTGGATAATACGCCTGTGTTTACGGTACCTGATGGTCACTTGTTCTTTATGGGCGACAACCGTGACAACAGTAATGACAGCCGTGCAGACGTCAGCTTTGTTTCACGCGATAATGTATTGGGACGTGTTTGGGGCATTTGGTATTCACATAACTACTATGCACCAATGTTGTCTGTTTGGACATGGGGCAACAAGATGCGTTGGGACAGATTTGGGATGGGTATAGATTAAGATGAAAAAAATAAACTATGATTTTAAAAATGCCGAATTACTGGATTTAGCACTAACACAAAGCGGTGCAAATGCAGTACAGAACAATGAACGCTTGGAATTTATTGGGGACCGTGTATTGGGCCTTAGTGTGGCAGGTTTGTTGTACGAAATGTATCCAAACGAAAGCGAAGGTGAACTGGCACGCCGTCATGCAATATTAGTATCAACAGAAACATTGGCCAAAGTCGCAACAGAATTTGGTCTGGACAAGCAAATTAAGCACGGGCATATGACCGCTGGTCGCACTATGCATATCTTGGCAGATGCGATGGAGGCTGTATTCGGTGCAATATATCTGGATGGTGGATTTGATGCTGCACGTGCAATCATTATTGAAATATGGCATGATTTGGCAACAGCCGACGTTGTGGCACCAAAAGACCCAAAAACAACATTACAAGAATTTGTTCAACGGTCAGATTCAGGAAACTTGCCTGTATATGAATATCTGGAACCAACAGGTGCATCCCACAATCCGACATTTAATGTTCGTGTCAGTGCGATGGGCAAGACCGCAACTGGCAGTGGAACATCAAAAAAATCTGCAAGTATTGCAGCAGCAGAAGCATTGTTGAAAATCCTTGCAATTCAGGGTTTTCAGAATTAAGATTTAAACAAAGTAAAACAAAGGAAAAAAAATGTTCTCTATCTTATTAGTTTTGTTAATTATCGTTGCCGTGTTAATGATTGGTATTATTTTATTACAAAAATCCGAAGGTTCTGGCATGTCTGGTTCATCTGCAGCATCAATGTTTGGTGGTGCGTTAACTGGGGCTGCGGCTGGAAACTTTTTAACACGTACAACCGCATGGTTGGCAACAATATTCTTTGTTCTGTGTGCTGCATTGGCACTGATTGCATCAAAATCAGATATGGGCAATCAACAAAGTGACCTGCGTCAAGAAATCGTTCACCAGGCAGACGCATCTGCACCAGCAGACGCAACGCCAGTTGAACCAGCACCAGCAGAAACAAAATAATCAAAACAATATGTAAAAGAATCCCCAAATTGGGGATTTTTTTTATTAATTCTGATTAATTGTTAATTCCCAACACTTTGTGATGGGCCCCTTTCGCCTGCGGCTCGAACCTGGGGTTCGAATATCCACGTTACACGTGGCTTAACAAAAAACACCGCACAAGGCGGTGTCTTTTGTTAATTCTGGCGCATCCAGAAGGATTCCCTCGGTATAAAAATACCTGCGGGGCATTCGTTAGTGCTCGAACTGCATTTTATTTGTTCTCGCTTACTCATTGTCGAACCCTGGGTTCGAACTCCATGTTACACATGGATTAATAAAAAATGC
>JAZRGB010000066.1:0-3869 GCA_045643965.1 Candidatus Enterousia sp.
TGGCACACAGAACGACATGGCTACGATCCGACTTGTCCTGTGTCGATATCAAAAATAATAATCGAAAGGGGGTTAAATAATTCCTAAAATATTTTGGAACAACATAACTTCACTTTCATTGTCGATGTCGCACGTGTAGTCGTTTATTGTTACATAAGAACCATTGATAGTATTCGGATCGGTGCCGCAGATAACATTCCATACTTCCCACGCTATCGGTTCACGATGAAACTTTCCTTCGGCGTTCAGCCTTCTTACTTCTGCCACTGCATTCTTCAGGTGCTGTGTGTCTGTTACCTTGAACGCAAAAGGTTCTACATACCACTTCGGATATTCCCTTGCGAACGGAAACCTACTGGCAAAGAACATAATGTCGTCGGTCTGATACTCTGTTATGGTTCTTATTGCTTCAGGTGAATACACTACATCGCCGAACAAATAACACGTCGGTTCATCTGTTGGATAGAAACAGTCACACCATAGACCGTTACCTTCGTTGTACCCTGTCGTCGTATATCCGTTGTCGTGCTTCAATAACTTCGCATACTGACTGAACACTTCATTGTTTGAACTTATAGCGATGTCATCTATTCCGCATTCATTTAACAGCCTTATGGTTCTTGCTACTATCGGTTCACCGTTTATTTCTATCAGCTGTCTTGGTCTATCCCATTTAGGATAGTCACCGCCGCACATTATTATGTATTGCATAAGACTTCACCGTTCGGACCGACTGTGTATCGTTTCTTGCGTTTGTGCATTTCTGCGTGACAGTCACGACACAGCAGCTGAAGGTTATCGAAGTTCAGTGTGACTTCTGGACATTCGATGTTATACGGTGTAAGCTCTGTAACGTGATGCACGATCACACCAGCTTTGTACTGTCCGTTCGCTAAACACTTTTCACACAGATGACCTTTCGACTTTGCGTATTCGTCACGACAGTTTTTCCACGCCTGACTTTTATAAAAGCCTTCAGCAAATTTCCTTGCCACAGATAACACGCCCTTCTTTGTTTGTCGGTCTGATGTTCTTCACATCGACACACCATTCGTGTTCTTCGTTTTTGATTCTTACTGTATGTCCAGCACGTTCGACGATGATGTACTTGTCGCCATTGAACATACACTTTGCTTCTTTGTTTTCCATAATCTGCACCACAAAAGGACACCAGCCGAAGCCGATGCCCTTTGCGTTAAAGAAAGGATATAATGAGTAATACGTAACCTTATTTGGTCAGTGTAAATATATCACACATTATATATGACATTCTATGACATTATGTTATTTGGCGTGTGCTTTCTGTATTCGTTTCTGCCTGTCGGTCAGATAGAACAAGCCGAAGTCACTGCGGACCTGATCTGTTGATTCTTTGTAGAACCGACAGTTTTTCATACAGCACTTACCGTGTTTCTGCTGCACTTCCCAGAACGCCTGACGGTTCAGAACTTCACAGCCACAGGAACGCACACCGTTTCTGATCTGTTCGTAATATGCAAAACATCTATTCATTTTCTGAATTCCTTTCTTATCCACCAGTTATAGACATCTTCACCGCACTTCCAGTCTGTTCCCCTGTCAGGATCAAATTGTTTTATCATTCGCTGGAAGGCGTTTATATATGCCTGTTTGTATTTAGGGTATCTTTCAAGTTCCTTTTCTTGATTACTTGACATCGGACAGCCTATGCAGCCTAACCGCTTATAGCCTTCATCATATAACTTACAATACGGAACTTTATATTCACGTATGAATTCCCACACATCTTCTGTTGTCCAGTCAATAATAGGGTTCACGCACACTTTAGAAAGTCGGTAACATTGTTCAATCATTTTGCGGCTTTCTTCATTGTCGTTATTTAGAACCACCCCCCCTTTCGTGTTTCTGTAAAATTTCCGCTGTCTACCAGCTTTTGTTTATTCTTGTTTTGTAATACGGTTATTTCACCCTGATTATTTTTCCTGTTAGAACTTTCTGCCCACCGAACGCCTGTTATTGTCATTCTGCCCTTGCCGCCATATTCTTTAAGTTCTTTGCAGCAATACCGAATAAGCTGTGTCGGCGGCATTTTTTTTTTAGGAATAAGGTTCCACATTGTAATGCGTTTGCCTTCTTTGTCTTTTGGAATTTCAATCTGCACATCATCAAATGTTTTAATGAACTGAACAAGTTCAGGCGGATCAACAGAAGTAAGGTTATAATGAGCATCATATTTTACGCCAGCCATATCAGCCAATGCTTTTATAACGACTGAATCTTTACCACCGCTAAACGCCAGATAATAGCCTTCAGGTGGTTCGAATGTTTGCAGCCTTTCAATCGCCACTTGCACCTTGTCTTTACCGTCAATATTAAGCTGATGTATCATTTTCAATTATCCTTTCTATTCGTCTTAATGCTTCACCGTGTAGCCGCCACGTATGCCTGATAGTATAGCCGATGTCCACAGCTATCTGTTCCCACGTTTCGCATTCGACATATCTTAATATTAAAATGCGATAATAAGTCCGTGACATACTGTCTGATGTGTCGGCTATCTTTGTTATGGTGTCTATGATTTCCATTCGTTTGGACCACAGCCTTGACCGAAGTTTTATCTGATTGAATTCATAATCAGATAATTGTTTCTTCAGCTTGTCCTTTTTTTCACTTGGTGTGTCCGCCAGCTGTGAAGCCTTCCTTCCTGTCGGATCGCTTACAAGTGTTGAATGCGGCTGACCGCACGCCCACGTTGACGAAAGGCTTATATCATCGATAGACTGAAGTTCCCTTTTGATTCGCTCGATGTTCGCTTCTATGGTCTTTAGCTGTGTATCTATCACACATACCTGATTCAAGTATTCTTTAGCGTTCATACTTTATCCTTCCTGACCGTCGCAGTCGTCACCGTATTTCGGACATTCGCTGCATTCTACGATGTCACACAGTTTTATAATATCTGTCATTGTTATTCCTTCCTTTCGCTGTATGGTGTAGGCAATGGCAACCACGCAAGTATATCTTCATCGTTATATACCACATCACCCCATTCGTCATCGCTCTCATACCAACACATTCCCTTGACCTCTCTGTTGGGCATCAATGGTTTTCCATAACACATCAGTTCAATATATCTATGATGACCAAAAGCATCAAGCGTAACCATATATGTTCCTTCTTCTGTCGGCTTTCTGTCGGTTATCCACTTCGGTTCTATGGTTGGTGCGTGGTCAATAAACCTTGCGATTTCATTATAACCAACAAATCTTACACCTCTATCGGTTTCGTCAATATCGTTGATTTCGTACCACTTTGCCTTTAATGCGTCTGCATCTATTAATCGCATTCTTCATCACTTCCTTTCGTATTTATCAAAACTTTCGCACGATCTAAAAACAAATTTGTTATTGCACCACCTTTGAAGGTGTCTTGTTATTTTAGGTGCATTCGGTTTGTTATAAATCATCACATACGGATCATAATCAAGTTCCTTAAGTTTATAAATTCGTTCAAGGTCTTGTTCGTGCGTAGTGTTATAATTCGTCAGGACATACACCCTGATGTTCCGACCGCTTTTATTTAGCATAGGTCTGAATCTCTTTAACTTCTCATAGGTCTGAAATTCGTAGCTATCCCACGCAAAGTGTATCATTGATGTTTTCATTCGGTTTAATTGTTCGGCACCCTTATCGGTAAGAAACCGAATATCAAGACCGCCTTCAAAATTGATATACGCACCTGACTTTATAAGGCTGTCAAAATGCTTTTCACAATCTTTAGATGCAGTAATGTTGCTGTCCATTAATATTATTTCCTTCTGTCCGTTCCAGAATTCTGACAGGTCTGCAACAGTATGTGTATTACCTTCTTTTTCGCTGACGATACAGAAA